>DRQL01000074.1 GCA_011371465.1 Gammaproteobacteria bacterium
CGATCGCCCAGGCGCCATCCGCCATGTCGGTGCTAAACAGGTACCCCGCCGCGATGGCGTCGGCACGGTGCGGACCTTCGGTAACAATACCACCTGCGGGAAGGGTATACAGGGCCTCGCCAAAACGGATTTCAACGCCCGCGGCCAGCGCCTGTTGCTTGAGTGCATGGTCCAGCGTGCCGGGTTCACTGCCCCGGCGTACCAGGTAGAAAAGCGGCAGTTGTGAACGAACCCTGCGCTCGACATCGCCGTTCGGTCCGTAACAGGTGACTTCATTGATTGGCGTGTGCTCGAAACCCGTGGCAATGCCGACTGCCTGCAGTTCCGCGAGTACGTCAGTTTCCCTGGTCCAGTTCTCCAGGCCCTGGAAATCACCGTGAAAGCGCGCGCCGACTTCATCGCGTCGTTCGTAGACGCGTGCCCGGCCGCCCTCACGTGCTATGGCAAGGGCCGCAGCCAGCCCGGCCGGGCCTGCGCCGGAGATTTCGATGATCCTGTTGTCGCTGTTCATTACCGACTCCATTCCAGGCGGTCGTCATCAGCCGCGACCAACCATGTTCCGCGCATGCGTGTGTCACTGCAGTGCGCTGCAGTTTCACCTCTCGTGAGGACGCCGTGCAGCCGTCATGTCAGGTGCCCGATATCCGTACGCACCAGTTCTGCAGAGCGGTTAAAGTCCGCCTGTTCTTCCGGGCCCAATTTCAGTTCGATCACTTCGACCAGGCCGCTCTGGTCGAGCACCGCCGGTACACCCATGGCAGTGGAGTGCTGACCGTACTCGCCGTCCAGTATGGCCACGCAGGGCAGGATGCGGCGGCGGTTGTGGCTGATGGCGTCGACCATGGATGCAATGGCCGCGGCGGGTGAGTCATAGGCACTGCTGTTCTTTTTCAGGGCGAGTATCTCACCACCACCCTGGCGCGTGCGCTCGGCAATCCTGCGGATTGCCGCGTCATCCAGGAAATGTTCGATGGGAATGCCGGCAATATCGGTAAAGCGTGCCAGCGGTACCATGGCATCACCGTGACCGCCGAGTACCAGGGCGGATATATCCTTTACCGAGTAGCCGGTTTCCATGGCAATGAAGCTGGTCATGCGGGCGGTATCCAGCGCACCGGACTGCCCGAACACGCGTTGTCGCGGCCAGCCGGTGCGTTGCCAGGCACGCCAGGTCAGTACATCGACGGGGTTGGTGACCATCATCAGCATGGCATCGGGCGCATGGCGTAGGATGTCATCGACGATGGTATCGATAATGGTCAGGTTTGAATCCAGCACATCGGAGCGTGACATGCCCGGTTTGCGCGGAAAGCCGGCGGTGACGATCACCAGCTCCGAGCCGGCCATGGCGGCAGCATCCGTTGCACCGTTCACCCGCGTGTCAAAACGCAACAGGGAACCGGACTGCTGCAGGTCCAGCGCCACGCCTTCAGGCACCCCCGGCTGGATGTCCAGCAACAGGATTTCCCGGCACAATTCTTCCTTGGCCAGAATCTGCGCGGTCGATTCACCGACCCGGCCGCAGCCTACAATGGTGATTTTATTCATCGCCGCTCTCCGGAATGTGTTATTGCCATCAGACCGCCTGCCCTATGAATTCGGGGTCATTGTTCCAGTTCATGGCGTCTGCGTTCGAATTCCTGTTCGTCAATCTCACCACGAGCATAACGCTTGCGCAATATCTCCAGCGGGTTTTCCTGTGGAGGCGGGGCAGATGTAGTAGCGCTGCCGGTCAGTGCTCTTGCAACGACGACAATAACCACAATCAACAGGATCCAGAATATCCACATGAACAGCCCGCCCCCGAAAAACATCGTGTTGCCATCGCCCATCATACGGCCCTCTAGATCTTTGCCCTGCGCAGGCGCAGTGCATTGGTGATTACCGATACCGAACTGAAACTCATGGCGGCTGCAGCGATAATGGGTGACAGCAGTAACCCGAATACCGGGTACAGTACGCCGGCTGCGATCGGTACACCGACCGAGTTGTATACGAAGGCGAAAAACAGGTTCTGGCGGATATTGCGCATGGTGGCACGACTCAGCCGCCGTGCCCGCACGATGCCGCGCAGGTCACCCTTGACCAGGGTAACCCCCGCGCTTTCCATGGCTACATCGGTCCCGGTACCCATGGCGATGCCGACGTGGGCCTGGGCCAGGGCCGGTGCATCGTTGATGCCGTCGCCGGCCATGGCAACGGTACGCCCCTGTGCCTGCAGGGCCTTGACCACTTCGGCCTTCTGGTCGGGTAATACTTCCGCCTGCACCTGGTCGATATTCAGCTTTGCTGCGACGGCCTCCGCTGTTTTTTTACTGTCGCCGGTGAGCATAACCACCTGCATTCCTTCCCTGTGCAGGTCCCGGATTGCTTCGGGCGTGGAATCCTTGATGGGATCCGCCACACCGATCAGGCCGGCCGCTTTGCCGTCGATGGCCAGCAGCATCACGGTCTGGCCGTCCGCACGCAGTGCGTCGGCCTGGCGGGGGAGGTCGCCGGCTTCGATACCAAGACTTTCAAACAGTCTGAGGTTGCCCAGTGCCACGGCGTGACCGTCCACAGAACCGGTTACGCCTTTTCCGGTCACCGACTGGAAGTTATCGGCCCCGGCCAGTTCGGTGCCGCGTTCTTCAGCACCACGCACGATGGCCTCCGCCAGCGGGTGCTCGCTGGCGCGCTCCAGGCTGGCGGCCAGGCGCAATGCTTCCTGCTCGACGAAACCCGGCGTGGTGTTGACGGTCACCAGTTTCGGTTTACCCTCGGTAAGGGTGCCGGTTTTGTCGACCACCAGCGTATCGACCTTCTGCATGACTTCCAGTGCTTCGGCATTCTTGATCAGTACACCCATCATGGCGCCCTTGCCGGTGCCCACCATGATAGACATGGGGGTGGCCAGACCCAGTGCGCAGGGACAGGCGATGATCAGTACCGCGACCGAGTTGATGATGGCATAGGCCAGCGCCGGTTCGGGGCCCCAGATACTCCAGACGATGAAGGTGATGATCGCTACCAGGACCACGATCGGTACAAAATAGCCGGCGACGATGTCCACCAGCTTCTGGATCGGTGCCCGGGAGCGCTGTGCATCCGCCACCATCTGGACGATCTGTGCCAGCAGGGTATCGGCGCCGACTTTTTCCGCTTTCATCAGCAGGCTGCCAGTGCCATTGACAGTGGCGCCGATCAGCTTTTCACCGGTGGATTTCTCTACCGGCAGGGGCTCGCCGGTGACCATGGATTCATCCACGTTGCTCTCGCCTTCGATGACCGTCCCGTCTACGGGAATTTTTTCACCGGGACGAACACGCAGGACATCGCCCGGTTTGACATGCTCCATAGGGATGTCTTCCTCGCTGCCGTCCTCCCGGACGATACGCGCGGTCTTGGGCGCCAGTCCCAGCAGCATCTTGATGGCCGCGTTGGTCTGGCTGCGGGCGCGCAGCTCCAGTACCTGGCCAAGCAATACCAGGGCGGTAATGACCGCTGCGGCCTCGAAATAAACCGGGACTACGCCAAACTCGTTGAATACCGATTCAGGAAACAGGCCCGGCATCAGCACGCCGACCATGCTGTAAATCCAGGCTACGCTTACACCCAGGCCGATCAGGGTGAACATGTTCAGGTTGCGTGTTACCAGCGACTGCCAGGCGCGTACGTAGAAAATCCAGCCGCCCCAGACCACGACCGGTGTGGCCAGTATCATTTCCAACCATTGTCGGTAACGCGGGTTGATGATTTCCGCCATGGTGTCCGGCCAGAATTCGGCGGCCATGGCACTGAGAAATACCGGGACGGCCAGCAAGGTGCTGATCCAGAAACGGCGCGTCATATAGTCCAGTTCGCTGGTATCTTCCTCCGCTTCCACTGTGCGGGGTTCGAGTGCCATGCCGCATTTCGGGCAGCTGCCGGGCTCATTCTGAACGATTTCCGGGTGCATGGGGCAGGTGTACTCGGTCCTGGTGGCCACCAGCGGCACGCTTTTCGGTTCCAGCGCCATGCCGCATTTCGGGCAGGCCCCCGGTCCCTTCTGTTCGATCTCGGGGTGCATGGGGCAGGTATAGAGGGTGTCATCGATGTTACAGCTGCCGTCGGGGCAAATGGCGGGTGCATTTTTCTCAACCGGCGGCGATGTGGTTGCCCCGGTATACTGGTCCGGGTTGGCTGTAAATTTCCCCAGGCAGGAGCTGCTGCAGAAGTAGTATTCTTTCCCCTGGTGTGTTGAGTGATGTTCCGAATCTGTCGACACGTCCATGCCGCACACCGGGTCCTTCAGGCCGGCAGCTTGTGCATAGCGCTCAGGTTCCGCCTGAAACTTGCTGTGGCAGTGTTCGGAACAGAAATACCAGGTTTTCTCATGGTACCTTTCCTGTGCAGCTGCAGATGCCGGATCGACATCCATGCCGCAGACCGGGTCTTTTTTATTGGCCATGATTGGGCCCCCTTTGCTGGTTGTTGGTGCCAGTGAATACGTTAGCCTTTATCCCCCGGCGTATGCGTTGGTTCCTGTCCGCAGTTCTGGCGGGATGATAATGATCAAGTGTAGTCAACTTCCTCTCCGGTATCAGGGTTTCAGTCTGGCGCAGGCGCATTTATCCTGGTGCAATAAATGCCGTCACGCCGCAACTCCGGTATCCATGACGCCCTCCTGTCATTTGATTCAGATTTCCGTGTCAGTTGCTTCGTTGCCGGATCGTATGTGATAGAGATTTTCAACGGGCAACACGGCAATGATGCCGTCACCGGAGGAGCCGGTACCGGCTTCGCTCAGGATGGCATCGACAATTTCCCGGGCCTGGTCGGCGCTGACAAAGATTTCCACCCGGGCGTGTTTGACTTTCCAGTCGGAGCGATAAAAATCCGCGTACTCGCCGTAGCCGTTTACGTCTGTACAGCTCATGCCGGGAACACCGATGGATTTGAGTTTGCGCTCTACCTGTTCAGCGCGGTCGAGCCGAATGATGGCGGTGATTTTCCTGAATTTCATGATGGATCTCCTGGCAGGGACACCGGTTTCCGGGTCCTGCCTTCCACTGTTGAGTTAACCATAGAACCTGTGGGTTACACACAGGTCAAGGCGCGGCCTGAGCTTTACCCGCCGTCTAGATACGTAGTCGTCGGGTCAGCAGCCAGGGAGGTGGATGGGGAGGAGAACCCCGGTCCAGCGGTGGAAGAAAAGGGTGCGGCGCATGCCGGGTTGACGTTATGTGCGGAAAGAAGGCGGAGCCTGGCGCGATATCCTCCAGGCAGGATCGGATCCTGAAGGCCAGGGCAAGATGAGCGCTGTCCGCAGTTTCCATGTCGCAGTGCGAATCCGGGGCCGGGTGATGCATGCCGGCGTCGTGCCCGGTTTCAGTCGTGCCGTCTGCCAGCGTGCAGCAGGCCTGCACCGGTTGCAGCATCAGTACCAGAACAGTGAGCAGCGGCCACAGCAGTCGCCGCTGCCGGCCCGTGGCTCGCATTGCCTGTAGACTGAAGTGCTGGGTACTCATGACGGGTGTGCTTTGCTATTCCAGTTTCAGACAGGAACGGAGTTCGGATTCGGTCGGCTGGTTATAACGGTTACGTTCATGGTTGCTCCATCCTCCGGTTCATGAAAACAGCTTACTTCTCGTCCTCCGGCAGATCCACCATCGATTCGATAAGATAGCAGACACTGTCGCCGTTTGGCATGCCATCCGGCAGCTTGCTCCACTCCCGGAGTGCGTCTTCCATTCTATTCTGAAGCATGGCCAGTTCCGAGAGTTTTGCCCGGTTCTCCTCGATGCGTTTCTGGATGATCCGGCGTACGTGCGGGCAGGGTGAGTTGCCGTGGCGGGCTTCGTCCAGGATCCCGCGGATGTCGGCCAGGGTATACCCCAGGTACTTTGCGCGACGGATGAACATCAGCCGGTTGAGATCATTGCGGTTGTACAGCTTGTAACCGTTTTCTTCGTTCCGGAACGGTTTCAGGAGCCCGATACGGGTGTAATGGCGTACGACGTGGGGTGTTACCGCGGCGGCGCGGGCCAGTTCGGCCACCATCATGGCGCCCAGGCCACCTCCCGGTTTTCTACGGATGGCCGTGCTGGTGTTGCCGGCAACTTTCTGTGGTGATATCGAATCCACGGACTTTCTCCTGGAGTAACTGAAAGTATAGATCAACGCCGCTCCACTGTGCTGAAGGAGCGGCGTTGATCGCCTGCGCCTACGAACCGAATTCCTCGTGCAGGTACTGGATGACGTTCCGGATATCCCCGTCAGTCAGGTTGGCGTTCCCGCCTTTCGGTGGCATGGCCATTGGCGAACCGGGACTCTGGAAACCGCCCATCACATGCCTGAACAGTACATCGTCCCCCTTGGACAGCCGCCCGTCCTTGCGGGTGAAATCCGGTACCCCGGGGAAGGCTCCCTTGCCGTCGGCACTGTGGCAGGCGATGCAGGTCTCGGCATAGATTTCCCTGCCGGACAGACCGCTGCTTCCCGTAGCCGGTGCGGC
>DRQL01000075.1 GCA_011371465.1 Gammaproteobacteria bacterium
CCCGTTCGGACATCTCCCGCACCATGTCGCAGAAACGGCCCACGTTGGCGTCATCCAGCGGCGCGTCCACCTCGTCGAGAATGCAGAACGGTGACGGGTTCAGTTCAAAGATGGAAAACACCAGTGCCACGGCTGTCAGCGCCTTTTCGCCACCGGACAACAGGTGGATGGTACTGTTGCGCTTGCCGGGCGGCCGGGCCATGACGGTCACGCCGGCATCCAGCAGGTCTTCCCCGGTCATTTCCAGGTAGGCGTGCCCGCCACCGAACAGGCGCGGGAACATCGCCTGCAATCCGCTGTTGACCTTGTCGAAGGTCTCCTTGAAACGCGTGCGGGTCTCGCGGTCGATCTTGCGAATCGCGTTTTGCAGGGTATCCAGCGCGGAGGACACGTCTTCGTGCTGGGCATCCAGGTATTTCTTGCGTTCGGACTGCTCCTCGTACTCGTCGATGGCCGCCAGGTTGATCGGACCCAGGCGCTGGATGCGGGTCGCCAGCCGTTCGGCTTCCTCCGCCCAGGTGTCCACGCTGGCGTCCTCGGCCAGCTCTTCCACCAGGGTGGACAGTTCAAAGCCACTTTCGCGGATCTGTTCCAGCAGGGTTTCACCGCGTACCCGGATTTCCTGCCAGTCCAGCTTTTCCTGGCCCAGCTGTTCGCGCAGCTGCTGCACGGCGCTGTCCTTGCGGTGACGTTCCTGTTCGTCCTCCCGCAGGCGGAATTCGATCGCTTCGACTTTCTTTCTTTCGGCGCTCAGTTCAGCTTCGACCGCCAGGCGTTTCTGCAGTTGTTCGGCCAGTTCTTCTTCCATCGCCTGCAGCGGCGCTTCGCTGGCGGACAATGCCTGCCGCAGTTCGTCGCGACGCTGTTGCAGGTGTGCTTGCTGGCTGCGCATGCGTTCCAGATTCTGGGTGGTAGTTTCCTGTTCCGTGTGCCAGGACTGGTATTTCAATTCCAGTTCATGCGCCTGGTCCCGGTCACGCTGCGCTGTGGCACGCGCTTCTTCCAGCGCACTGCGCAGGCGATCGCGTTGCGCCTGCCGCTGCTCGCGTTCGTCGGCGAGTGATTCGAGACCGGCCAGCGCAGCGTGCAGGCTTTTGCGGGCGGCATCCGCAGCCGCGTTGTCTTCATCCTGCTGGGCGCTGATCTCGCCGGCTTCCCGGTGCAGCGCGGCACTGCGTTTGTGCAGCGCCTCCAGGCGGGTGCGACGCGCATCCAGCTGGGCGCGGGCGTCACTGAACTGGCGGTGTGCCTGGTTGGCTTCCTGCTGCAGTTCCTCGCGTCGCGCCTCTGCCTGCTGCAGTTCCGCACGCCCGTCCTCCAGGGTCGCCTGAAGCGCTGCAACGGCTTCCTTGTTTACTTTAAGTTGTTCTTCTATTTCCTTGATTTCTTTCTCGCGCTGTAACACACCGGACTGGGCATTCTCATCCCTGGCCACGCGCAACCAGCCGCTGCCTATCCAGATACCCTGCGGCGTAACCACGGATTCGTGAGCGGCCAGCCCGGCACGCAACGCCAGCGCCTCCGGCAGACCGTCCGCGATATACACCCCGTCCAGCAAGCCGGCCAGTGACCAGGGTGCGCGCACCTTGCCGGCCAGCCGGTCAGCCGCAGCCGTGGAGGCGGGTTCACCAGACCGGGTATCGATTATCGACAGCGCGCCCTGGCCGAGCTCGTCCAGCGCCGCCGCCAGCTGGTCACTGCCTTCGACACAGACTGCCTCGAGGTAGTGTCCCAGCACCGTTTCCACGGCGCGCTCCCAGCCGGCATCGACCTCCAGTTGCTTGGCAAGCCGCGGCGCATCGCCCAGTCCATGCGCATCCAGCCAGCGTCGTATTTCGCCTTCAGTCTGCTCGCCAAGGGCGGCCTGCTGCAGCGCTTTCAGGGATGCCATGCGCCCGTGCAGGGACTGCTGCTGGTTCTGCTTTTCGTTCAGTTCCGTCTGCTGGCTGCGGGTGGATTCACGCAACCGATGGATGCGGCCGTGCAGACCTTCCAGCTGTTCCTGCAGCTGTTGCGCATGCTGCTGTCGTTCGTTCGCCTGCGTTTCCAGCGCGTCGATCTCGGCTTCCAGCGCGCTGCCGTCGAGCTGTCGCTGTTCCTGCTCGATCCGCTCCTGCCGCTGGCTGAGCTGCATCAGGTGACGTTCCAGGTGATCGATCCGGGTGCGTTCGACCTGGGCCGTCTGCGAACACTCGTTGGCGCGCGTATTGAACGCCTCCCATTCACTCTGCCAGGCCTGCATCTCCTGCTCCGCCTGTTCGCGCGCTGCGCGCGAAGACCCGGCGCGGGATTCCGCCTGCTCCCGCAGCGGCGCAATGTCGGCCAGCTCACCGGCCAGCTGCTCCAGGCGCTGGCTGTCGACCTTGATGTGTGCCTGTACTTCGTTCCAGGCCTGCTCGGTTTTTTCCAGCTCTTCCTGCTGGCTGCTGCGCGTTTCCCTGCCGTGCTGGATCGCCTGCTCGATGCGCGCGACTTCAGCGCCCAGTTCATAGTAACGCCCCTGCACCTCGTTGAACTGGTCCGACACCTCGATGTGTTCCTCGCGCCCCTTTTCCAGGGCCGCTTCGATGGCGCGCAGTTCAGCCGTCACGGCCTGCAGCTGTGTTTCCTGTGCCTGGATGCGCTGGCGGCGGTCACCGCTCTCCTCGTGCAGTTCCTGGTAACGCAGGGTGAGCAGTTCGGCCCGGACACGGCGTTCTTCCTCGCGCAGCACCTTGAAACGTTCCGCGGCACGGGCCTGGCGCTTGAGCTTTTCAAGCTGTTTCTCAATTTCTTCTCTCAAATCATTGAGACGTGAAAGATTTTCTTCAGTATGCCGGATGCGCCGTTCAGTCTCCTTGCGACGCTCCTTGTACTTGGAAATGCCGGCGGCCTCTTCAAAGAACACGCGCAGGTCTTCCGGTTTGGCCTCGATCAGGCGCGAGATCATGCCCTGTTCGATGATCGAGTAACTGCGCGGACCCAGCCCGGTGCCCAGGAAGATGTCGGTGATATCGCGACGACGGCAACGGGTACCGTTCAGGAAATAGCCGGACTGACCGTCGCGCGCCACCTGTCGCCGGATAGCGATCTCGCTGTAGTTGGCATACTGGCCGCCGACACTGCCGTCGGCATTGTCAAACACCAGTTCCACGGATGCCTGCGCCACCGGCTTGCGCGCACTGGAACCGTTGAAGATGACATCCGCCATCGAATCGCCGCGCAGGTTCTTGGCGGACGACTCCCCCATCACCCAGCGCACGGCATCGATGACGTTGGATTTGCCGCAACCGTTCGGCCCGATGATGCCGATCAGGTCGGACGGGAAATGCACCACCGTAGGGTCAACAAAGGATTTGAAACCGGAAAGTTTGAGCTTGCTTAGCCGCATTCGTGGACGATACCGATCTGCAACAGCGGTGACAAGACTTGACAGGATTTACCACATAAAAAGCGTCAGTTGGTGCAAAATTAACCAGCCCTGCCGTCGCTGTACTGCGCAATCCAGTCCGGCTTTTGCGAACTGTCCGGGCACAGGAACTACGGCTGAAACCCGTTTTTTTTCCGGGACTCATCGCGTGCCGGGATCCGCCCCGGCAAGACCCTGGAAACCTTTGCGAACCCGCACCCGGATCGCGACTACACCATTCGCATCCGCATCCCTGAATTTACCTGCCTGTGCCCGAAAACCGGCCAGCCGGACTTCGCGGTCCTGCACCTGGACTATGTCCCCGACCGGCACTGCATCGAGCTCAAATCGTTGAAAATGTATACCTGGTCGTTTCGCGATGAAGGCGCCTTCCACGAAGATGTGACCAACTTGATCCTGGACCAGCTGGTGGCGGCCTGTGCGCCGCGCTTCATGCGCCTGACGGCCGATTTCAACGTGCGCGGCGGTATCTACACAACGGTGGTTGCAGAGCACAGGAACCCGGACTGGCGCCCACCCGAAAAGGTTGAGCTGCCCTGACAGGCACTCTGCCTTCAGCGCGCGCCCGTCGATGGATGGAGAACCCCTGTAACCGTCCGCGAACCACAGGCGCAACGGCCTTCCGTCGTGACGAGCGTTAACGACCACTGCAACCAGCACCGAAAACGCCTTATGGACCTGTTTATCGGAATCGATGTCGGTACCTCCGCGTGCCGCGCCTGCGCCATCGATGAGCGGGGGCACATGCTGGCACAGGCACGCCACGACCTCCCCCTGCCACGTCGACAGGGCAACGCGGTGGAACAGGATGCAGACACCTGGTGGCAGGCACTGACACTGACACTGGATACGCTGAACCGGCAGATCGATCCCGCGCGGGTCCACCGGATTGCCATCGACGCCACCTCGGGTACGCTGCTACTGTGCACCGCGGACGGCACGGCACGCACCCCCGGCCTGATGTACAACGATACCCGCGCTGTCGACGCGGCGCGGCGCATTGCGCAGGTGGCGCCACCCGACAGCGCCGCGCACGGCGCCTCCTCCGGACTGGCCAAACTGCTTTACCTGCGCGGCCGCCTCGGGGACGAGGACTACCTGGCCCTGCACCAGGCCGACTGGCTGACCGGGAAACTGACCGGCCAGTTCGGTTGCAGTGACGAAAATAACGCCCTGAAGACCGGTTACGACCCGCGCCTGCGCCGCTGGCCGGACTGGCTGGGAGAGTTGTCGGTCACACCGCGGCAGCTACCCGAGGTGCTGCCACCGGGAACGGTCATCGGCACAGTCCGCAGCGCCTGGCGCCGGCGCTGGGGCTGGCCCGACGAGGCAACGGTGGTCGCCGGCACCACCGACAGCACCGCGGGCTTCATCGCCACCGGCGCAGACACACCCGGCACCGCGGTCACGGCGCTGGGCAGTACGCTGGTGGTCAAGATCCTCTCGCAGCAGCCGGTCAACGCCGCCGCGTACGGGGTGTACAGCCACCGCCTGGGCGAACGCTGGCTGGTCGGTGGCGCATCCAGTGCGGGTGGAGCCGTACTGCGCCAATGGTTCGGTCCCTGTGACATACACCGCTACACACGTTTGCTGCACCCGCACCGGCCAACCGGGCTGGACTACTATCCCCTGCCCGCGCGCGGGGAACGTTTCCCGGTCGCGGACCCCTTGCTGGAACCCCGGCTGGAGCCCCGTCCGGCTTCCGACGCGCAGTTTTTCCAGGGGATACTCGAAGGAATTGCGCACATTGAACTGCGCGCCTACCGCCTGCTGGCCGAACGGGGCGCGCCCTGGCCCACACAGGTGCTGAGCGTTGGCGGTGGTGCCGCAAACTCCGGCTGGACGGAAATTCGCCGGCAGCTGCTGAAGGTGCCCGTCACCCGTGCACAGCACCAGGAAGCCGCCTACGGCGCCGCGCTGCTGGCACTGCACGGTCCGCTGTAA
Source organism: Gammaproteobacteria bacterium (assembly GCA_011371465.1). Classification (GTDB taxonomy): domain Bacteria; phylum Pseudomonadota; class Gammaproteobacteria; order DSM-19610; family DSM-19610; genus Thiogranum. Next base: position 5,354 of record DRQL01000075.1, read on the forward strand.
ACCGCAGTCACGGGTCACGCCGCTCCCGAACGGGACCGCCCTGGACGGCCTGCTGCAAGCCCTTTTCCCGGACCCAGATCGCCGTGGCACCGGCCACTGCGGCCGGCATCACCACGAAATTGACGACCGGCACCAGGGTGCACAGCATCACCAGCCCGCCGAAGCTCCAGGCCAGCATCGGCCGCTTGCGCAGCCGCGCGCGCTGCTCACTGAAAAACAGGTGGTGGTTGGCCATGGGATAATCCATGTACTGCACGGTCATCATCCAGGCGCTGAACAGCACCCACAGCACGGATGCGGCCACGTTTACCAGCGGGATCAGCAACAACAGCAACAGGGGTATTGCGCGCAGCGCAAAGTACAGCAGCTTGCGCAACTCGGACAGGATACTGGGCACGATATCGCGCAACAGCTGACGCCAGTCACCCTGCAATTCAGTACCGGCCAGGTGTTTTTCCACGGCCTCCGCCAGCAAGCCGTTAAAGGGCGCAGCAATCAGGTTGGCGAGAATTGAAAAACCGTAGAAGATCACCACCAGGCTGGTCAGCACGAACACCGGCACCACGATGTAGCGCAGCCAGTACAGCCAGTCGGGCAGACCGCTGATCAGGGTGCGGGAATAACCGTCCACCCAGCCATAGGCCCAGCCGATCAGGCCGGCGAACAACAGGATATTGATCAGCAACGGCATCAACACGAAACGTCGCAGTCCGGGTTTGCGCAACAGGGAAAACCCCTGCAACAGGTACCCGGCGCCCCTGAACAGATCTTTCATTCCCGACTGTACCTCCCGGGCGTGCCTGTCAAGCAAACCCACCAGTGTAGCCGGCGATCGCCGGCATGTCGCTGCGTCACGAGATAAACTCCGCCAGGCGCTGCACACCCTGCTGCAGCCTGTCCATCGACGTCGTATAGGCAAAACGCACGTGCTGTCCGGCGCGGTAGTGGCCGAAATCGGTGCCCGGTGTAATGGCGACCCCGGCCTGTTCCAGCAGGTCGGTGGCAAAAGCAAAACTGTCACCGGTAAACCGGCTGCAATCCGCGTACAGGTAAAAGGCGCCCTGTGGCTCCACGGGAATCACGAAACCCAGTTGCCGCAGGGCCGGCAGCAGGTAGTCACGACGACGCTGGAACTCCAGGCGCCGCTGTTCCAGGATCTCCTGTACCGGGGGCGTAAAAGCCGCCAGCGCAGCGTACTGTGCGGGCGTCGGTGCCGCCAGGAACAGGTTCTGCGCCAGCATGTCCAGTGGTTCGACAAAGGCCTCCGGCGCCACCAGCCAGCCCAGCCGCCAGCCGGTCATGCCGAAATACTTGGAAAAACTGTTGATGACAAACAGGTCCTCGCCCAACGCCAGCGCGGTTTCCGGGCGGCCGTGGTAATGCAGGTGCTGGTAGATCTCGTCGACGATCAACGCAGCCGACCGCTCCCGCACCAGCGCCAGCATGTCCTGCAGGACAGTGCGGGTCACCACGGTACCGGTTGGATTGGACGGGCTGGCCAGCATCACGCAGCAACTGCGCTCGCTCCAGCGCGATTCCAGTGCAGCAGCGGAAAGCTGGTAATCCTGTTCCGGCCCCACCGGGATCATGACCGGCTTTCCTTCGAACAGGTAGACGAAGTTGCGGTTACAGGGGTAACCGGGGTCTGCCATCAGCACCTCGCTGCCCGGATCGACCAGCGCTGCCAGGATCAACTGCAGGGCACCGGAAGCCCCGGGCGTGATGAGGATACGCCTGGCGTCGACACGAACGCCGAAGCGATCCTGGTAGTGCCGGGCAACCGCTGCCCGCAGTTCAGGCAGTCCGGCTGCGGCCGTGTAGTGTGTCCGTCCTTCCTGCAGCGCGCGAATACCGGCATCCGTGACGGGCGCCGGGGTAATGAAGTCCGGCTCGCCGATCTCCATGTGTACCACGGAACGTCCCTGCGCTTCGAGCTCACGCGCCCGCGCCAGCAGTTTCATCACGTGGAATGGAGACATGGAGGCAAGGCGCTGTGCAGACATGATCGCTGTCCGGTCGGGGTCAGGAATGCAATTCGTGCAGCAGCTTGACGTCGACCATTCCGGGATCATAGGCCGGCCCGGAGAGCACCCGGAACGGTTGGCCGGGTTCGCCCAGGTGATCGAGCACCAGCGCCGCACCGCTGAAATCGTGGTGCTGTGTATACTCGCTCGCCGTGACCAGTGTCTGCAGGCCTGCCGCCAGGGCGGAATGCAAACCGTTGGCGGAATCCTCGAACGCCAGGCACTCCGCCGCATCAACACCCATCGCCTGCATGGCGTAGTGGTAGATATCGGGCGCCGGTTTCTTGGCCGGTACTACCCCGCCGGCCGCAATCACCTCGAACCAGCTTTCGGCGTCCGCGGCCAGGTTGTGCTGCAACAGCGCCGATACATTGGCCGGCGTAGTGGTAGTGGCAATCCCCAGGCGCAGGCCGGCCTGTCGCGCCTCCCTGAGCAACCGCTCGACCCCGGGCCGCATGGGCAGGCCGCCCGCCGCCACGGTCTCGGTATAAAACCGGGTCTTGGCCGCATGCAGGGCGGCAATGTACTCGTCGGGATCTGCCGGCAACACCGCTTCCGGCAGGCAGGTGGCCAGGTAATGGCGGATGCGTTCCTTGCCGCCGGTCACCGACAGCAACTCGGTATACAACGCCTGTGACCAGTGCCAGTCCAGCCCTGCCTGTGCAAAGGCGCGGTTAAAGGATTGCCGGTGGATCTCCTCGGTATCCGCCAGTGTGCCGTCAACATCAAAAAGCAGTGTGGTCAGTTTCTTCATTCCGGTCCTTCTGTAACAAGCCGCGGGGCAGGCGCGCCACCGGTAGACTGTGACCGGCCTGCACCCGCACAAGGGCGCCTAGGGCCTGTTAACACTTCCCAAATGGGCACTGCCGGGGCTCTGTTTTCGTCCAGCAAGGCAGAATGAGCGTAGTGTAGCCGGTCTACATGAGCGAATGATAACGCCGCTGGGCGGAAACAGAGCCCCGGCCCTGCGGGTTGCGCCTGAGAAAGCGCCACTCCGCGTTGCTCGTCCTTCATTTGGAGTCACCAAACTTCTCTCCTCGCGCCTTGATTGGCGCTTTCTCAGGCGCAACAGTGCCCATTTGGGAAGTGTTAACAGGCCCTAGCCTATCGCACCGGCAAATCCCGCAACAAGCAATATCACGCAATATTCAGCCGTAACCGGATTTGTTGGTTTCGCGCTTGACTCAACCCGTGGACAGCCGGAAACTACCGCACTTGGATTCGCCCGGCGTTAAATGCTTGCCTGCAAACGCGGATTCTGCTATAGAGCACGGCTTGTTTTATTTTGTTGGTTGGGAGAGATTGAATGGCTGCCAAGAAAAAGGCTGCGAAGACCAGGGCGAAAGCAAAAACCACGGCAAAGAAAAAGGTGGTCGCGAAAAAGACGGCGGCCAAAAAAACGGTCGCCCGGAAAAAGACCGTAGCCAAAAAGAAAGCCGTTGCGAAAAAGGCGCCCGCCAAAAAACCTGCCGCAAAGAAAAAAGCGGTCGCCAGAAAAGCCGCTCCGAAAAAAGTCCCTGCCCGCAAGGCAGCACGCAAACCCGCACCACCCTCTACTGCCTCGCACGCCGGCCCGGTACCGGGTATCGCGCCTTACGTCGAAAAACGCGGCGAGGAGTACATGAATGAAAAACAGATCGCGCATTTCCGTAACATCCTGCTGACCTGGAAACGCGACCTGATGGAAGAAGTCGACCGCACCGTGCACCACATGCAGGACGAGGCCGCTAACTTCCCCGACCCCAACGATCGCGCCACCCAGGAATCCGATTTCAGCATGGAACTGCGGGCCCGCGACCGGGAGCGCAAACTGATCAAGAAAATCGACGAATCGTTGCTCAACCTCGACAACGACGAGTACGGTTACTGTGAATCCTGCGGCGTCGAGATCGGTATACGCCGCCTGGAAGCCCGCCCCACGGCCACCCAGTGCATCGATTGCAAGACCCTCGATGAAATCCGTGAAAAACAGATGGGCTGAGCGACCTGCGGTGGAACCCCACCCTGTACCATCCTGTTACAATCACCGGCCCTGTGCCGGTTTTTTATTACACCGCTGAGCGGATCGGGAATCTCACCAGGACATCCCGAACACCATGAGCGATAGACACTACCGGGGCCGCTTTGCGCCATCACCGACCGGCCCCCTGCATTTCGGCTCGCTGCTGGCCGCGGTCGGCAGCTTCCTGGATGCCCGTGCGCACGACGGCGAATGGCTTGTGCGCATGGAAGATCTCGACCCGCCGCGCGAAGTGCCCGGCGCAGCCGACGATATCCTGCACACCCTGGAAGCGTTCGGACTGCACTGGGATGGCGAGGTCCTGTACCAGAGCCATCGGCACGCCGCCTACCAGGCTGCACTTGAGCAGCTCGAAGCCAGTGGCGCCACCTATCCCTGCGCCTGCACACGCCGTGAGATCCAGGCACACGCCGGGCTCACCGGCTCGCCGTCCATCTATCCCGGCACCTGCCGTGAAGGATTGCCAGCGGGCCGTGCGGCCCGTTCCGTGCGCCTGCGGGTACCGGACACAGACATCCATTTCGATGACCGTCTGCAGGGACGCTGTGTCACAGCGCTGGCCCGGCAGAGCGGGGATTTCATCCTGCGGCGGGCGGATGGCCTGTACGCCTACCAGCTCGCCGTGGTGGTCGACGACGCGGCACAGGACATCACGGATATCGTGCGCGGCGCAGACCTGCTCGATTGCACCGCTCAGCAGATCGCGCTGCAACAGGTGCTCGGCTACCCCACCCCGCGTTACCTGCACCTGCCCGTGGTGGTCAACGCCCAGGGTAGTAAACTGGGCAAGCAGATCCGTTCCCCGAAGGTCGACACAACCCACGCCGTGACCACCCTGTGCGCGGTGCTGGAGGCGCTGGGACAGTCCCTGCCGGAAGGCGCAGGCGAATCCACCCTGGAGGATTTCTGGTCGCTCGCGACCACGGCCTGGCAGGCAGAGCGAATCCCGCCGACACGAACCGTCCCCGAACGTTGATACCGCTTTCCGAAACTCCGTACAATGCACCCTGAGCCAATCATCAAACCCGCCATCCCAGGAGTCATTCAATGTCCCAGGAAAAGGTCTACCCGGTCCCGGCAGATTTTGCCGCCAATGCCCATATCAATAGTGCCCGCTACCAGGAGATGTACCGGCGCTCGGTAGACGAACCGGAAGCCTTCTGGGCGGAACAGGCAGAACAGTTTGTCAGCTGGTACAAACCGTGGGACAAGGTACTGGAGTGGGACTTTCACGAAGGAAGCATCCGCTGGTTCGAAGGCGCCGAACTGAACGTCAGCTACAACTGCGTGGACCGTCACCTGGAAAAACGCGCAGACCAGACGGCCATTATCTGGGAAGGCGACAACCCCGGTGAAGACAAGAAGATCAGCTACCGCGAACTGCACCGGGAAGTCTGCACCTTCGCCAACGTACTGAAAGCACGCGGCGTAAAAAAGGGCGACCGGGTCTGTATCTATATGCCCATGATCCCCGAAGCCGCCTACGCCATGCTGGCCTGCACGCGCATCGGTGCCGTACACTCGGTGGTGTTCGGCGGCTTTTCGCCGGAATCCATCAAGGACCGCATTCTCGATTCCGACTGCCGGGTCGTGATTACCGCGGATGAAAGTGTGCGCGGCGACAAGGCCGTGCCACTCAAGGCCAATACGGACAAGGCGCTGGTCTCCTGCCCGGACGTGCATACCGTGCTGGTCGTCCGTCGCACCGGCGGGGATATCGACTGGCACCCGGAACGGGATGTCTGGCTGCACGAAATGGCCGCGGATGTAGACACCGACTGTGAACCGGAACGCATGGGCGCCGAAGATCCCCTGTTTATCCTCTACACCTCCGGTTCCACCGGGAAACCGAAAGGCGTGTTGCATACCACGGGCGGTTACCTGCTGTATGCAGCCATGACACACAAGTACGTGTTCGACTACCGGGACGGCGAACACTACTGGTGTACCGCCGATGTCGGCTGGATCACCGGGCACACCTATATCCTGTACGGCCCGCTCACCAACGGCGCCACCACCCTGATGTTTGAAGGCATACCCACCTACCCGGACGCTTCACGGTTCTGGCAGGTGTGTGACAAACACCAGGTCAGTACCTTCTACACCGCCCCGACGGCCATTCGCGCCCTGATGCGCGAGGGCAACGGCCCGGTGGAAAAAACCTCGCGCAGTTCGCTGCGCCTGCTGGGCACGGTCGGCGAACCGATCAACCCGGAAGCCTGGGAGTGGTATTACCAGGTCGTCGGCGGGCAGCGTTGCCCCATTGTCGACACCTGGTGGCAAACGGAAACAGGCGGTCACATGATCACCCCGCTGCCCGGCGCCACGGCCCTGAAACCGGGCTCGGCCACCCTGCCCTTCTTCGGCATCGTACCGGCACTGGTCGACAGTGAAGGAAAGGTGCTGGAAGGCGAGGCCGAGGGCAACCTGGTCATCACCCGTCCCTGGCCGGGGCAGATGCGCACCGTGTACGGTGATCACCAGCGCTTTAAGGACACCTATTTTTCCACCTACCCCGGCATGTACTTCACCGGCGACGGCGCACGCCGCGACAGCGACGGCTACTACTGGATTACGGGCCGGGTCGATGACGTACTCAATGTCTCGGGACACCGCCTGGGCACGGCGGAACTGGAAAGCGCCCTTGTGCTGCACAGGGACGTCGCTGAAGCCGCGGTGGTTGGTTACCCGCACGACATCAAGGGCCAGGGTATCTACGCCTACGTGACCCTGGTAAAGGGCGTGGAACACAGCGACGCGTTGAAGAAGGAACTGGTGAAACTGGTGCGCGATGAGATCGGTCCCATCGCCACCATCGATGTCATCCAGTGGGCGCCCGGGTTGCCGAAAACACGCTCCGGTAAAATCATGCGCCGCATCCTGCGCAAGATCGCGGCCAATGAAGTTGACAGCCTGGGAGACACCTCGACCCTGGCCGACCCGGCCGTGGTGGACGACCTGACCAGGAATCGTGAGCACCAGTGAAAAGCGTCCTGTAGCGCCGCGCCCGAGTGAAGCGCGTCGACCACCCGTTCAGACCGGCCTGGTGGCTGCCGGGGGCACACCTGCAGACGCTGTTTCCACAGCTCTTTCGCCGGCGGCGGCCACAGCCGCTGCGGCGCGAGCGCATCGAACTGGACGACGGGGATTTTATCGACCTGGACTGGACGCCGGATCGTGACGGCCCGCTGGTACTCCTGCTGCACGGGCTCGAAGGCTCGGTACGTTCTCACTATGCCGCGGGCCTGATGAATACGCTGGGCCGGCACCGATACCAGTCGGTGGTGCTCAACTTCCGTGGCTGCAGCGGCGAACCCAACCGGCTCGCACGCAGCTATCATTCGGGCGAGACCGGCGACCTGGCCACCATCGTACAACTGCTGCAGCGGCGCTATCCGCAACGCGTCCTCCATGTGGTCGGCGTTTCACTGGGCGGCAACGTGCTGTTGAAATGGCTGGGGGAAAACCCCGGCCAGACACAGGTACACAGTGCGGTGGCGGTCTCCGTACCCTTTCGCCTGAACAGCGCGGCACTCCGGCTGCAACACGGGTTTTCGCGTTTTTACCAGGCCTACCTGCTGCGCAAACTGCGCGCTTCGACACGCGACAAGGCACGGCGGATGACCCTGCCCATCGATACCGGTGAACTTTCCCGACTGAATACTTTTCGGCAGTTTGATGACCAGGTCACCGCACCGCTGCACGGGTTTCGTGATGTAGACGATTACTATGCGCGTTGCAGCAGCCGTGCTTTTATCCCGCACATCAACACCCCCACCCTGATACTGCATGCGCTGGATGACCCCTTCATGACCGCGGACGCCGTACCGGCAGCGGATGAAGCCGGACCCGGCGTGCAACTGGAAGTCAGCCGCCACGGGGGCCATGTGGGCTTCGTCAGCGGGCGCCTGCCCTGGAAACCGGAATACTGGCTCGATGAACGGGTTTGCCGCTGGTTTGAAACGGTCGCCGGGTCGGCATTCTGACACCCGACATGCACCATACGAGTGCAACTTCACTGTTATCTAATATAGTAATGCGACTGCTGTCCTGCACCGGCTGCGGCGCCACCGGCTGGCGCTGAGCCACCACCCCCTGCACTCCCGCCCGATTCAGCGGCCGACATACCCGGTTGTTTTCTAGTAATTTTATGCGCTCATAAAACAAATCACAGGGCCTGACGGGTACTTTCCAACTCGAATTGTGCGGCGACTGCTCAAGCCCGACACCCCACGGCCGATACCTCGATCTGACTATTTCGTCAATACATTGGCGCGTATTGCTCAGGCTGATTCACCGGATACAGGCCGTACCGGCAGCCATCATCTGGATGACATTGTTAGGACTACATAACCCATGACGCTATCTACTCTGTTCAAAACCTCCCTGCTGAGTTTCGCCCTGCTGTCAGGAATTGCCGCTGCAGACGAATCCGATATCTACTCCATTCACTTTTCCGAGGATGGCAAACACCTGATTACCGGTGGTGCGGGTGGTTTCACCCTGGCGGAAAAGGTAAAGCACTCCGGCGGTATTAAAATCTGGAACAGCGAAACCGGCAAGCTGGTAGAAGCCATGGGACAGCGCGATGACCTGGACAGTATTTTCGGTGCGCAGTATGGCCGGGTAGGCAACCGGCGCTGGGGCATCAGTAATTTCAAGGACGTGGTGCTGACCGGGTCCTACCCGGACGGCAAGGTACTGCTGCTGCCCAGTTCGCTGGGACGCATGATCGACAATGATCACGTGCAGCTGCCTGACTTCATCGGCGGTTACATGGATTTCGCTGACAAGCATGCCGCCCGTATCGAGCTGTCCCAACTGACCAAAAGCAAGGGCGACTGTGATCCGAAAACCGGCTTCTACGACTACGTTGGCCCGATCGTGCCCTCCAATAACCGTAAATTCGCCGCCATCGTGGTCAACACCTGCAAGGTAACCGCCATGAAGGGTGATCAGCCGGTGAATTTCGAATACCGCTCCGACCTGCACATCATGGACCTGGAGAAATTCAGGATCGTGCGCTCGATCCCGAAGCTGGATGCAGGCGTATACGCCCTGGGCATTACCGATGACGGCAAGCGCGTCGGCTTTGTGGGACGGGACCAGTTTGCCGTACTGGACCTGGATACCGACCAACGCCACGTGGTTGAAACCTACCAGGACAGCGAATTCATGATCCCGCGCCAGTTCAGCACCCTGCAGTTCAGCAAGGACGGCAGCAAGCTGATCTCCCTGCGCAATATCTATGATATCGAAACCGGCGTCGAGCAACCGCTGAAGTGGGCCGAGGGTGAGGCGAAGAAACCACGCCGGATTTCCAGCGTTAAGGTGGCACCGGACCTGAGCTATTTTGCCATTGTCATGCCCAAGCGCTCGCTGGTCATGTTTGGTGATGATGGCCTGCCGCATTCCTATGGCAAGGCGGACAAGGTGATCCTGCTGGATACCAAATCCGGTGAACGCACCGAACTGGAAATCACCAAATCGATGACCGAGGGCAAGCGGTGTGTGACCGATATTTCCCCGGACAGCAAGCGCGTTGCGGTC
>DRQL01000076.1 GCA_011371465.1 Gammaproteobacteria bacterium
CAGCAAGACCATCGATATCCACGGGAGTGACGGCCTGCAATGCTTCCTGTTCCCTCGCGATCTGTTCGCGCACTTTCAGGAAACGTGGATCGGCGAGTTCCTGCAAACGGGCATCCGCTGCCTGCAGCGCCTGCCGGGCGGTTTTGATATCGCGTTGTAACTGCAGGCGCTGACTGGCGATACGCAACAGGTATTCCACTTCGGCCAGGCCCCAGCCCTGTTCGCTGCGACCCACCAGCTCTGCCAGCGCGCTGATCTGTTCGCCACTGCGCTGTTGTTGCTCCAGCAGTTTCTGTATCTGCCGGTCCAGCCGCTGGCGTTCGCTGCGCAGCGATTCTTCCATACCGGTGAGTGAAGCCCGTAACGGCTCAAGGCGGTTTTCAAGGCGGGATTCCGTACCTGACTGGGCTCCGGCCAGCTGCTGCAACTCGTGCCAGGAAAACCAGGCCGCAACCGCCAGTCCGATGGACAGGCCCAGCGCCAACAGGGACAGGGCCAGCGGGACCCAGGCAGCTGCCGATCCCGTACGGGCCGGAGTATCCTGCGGCGGCTCGGCTTCGGCTGGCGGGTCGGCTTCCGCTACGCTCAGGGGCTGTGATTCACTCATAGGGCGAGACTGCTGGCTGTTGTGATTCGTATGGACCTGATTGTACCCGAAGGCGGCAAAGGTGCCAGGGCACGAAAAGGCCGGGCAATATGCGCCGCTTACTGCACCGGTGGCCGGCTGCGCCAGGCCAGCAGGGCGTCCACTACCGCAGCGTCACTGGCGCTGTCCGCCACCAGTGGCGGCCGGCGGAAACCCAGCTCCCTGGCCGCCTCCGCCAGGCGTTCGCTGACGACCAGTAACGGCAAATCCAGCAACAACGGCTTCCCGGAAGATCCCAGCATTTCGATTAAATTTGTGAGACTTTCGACGCTGTTTACCAACACGACATCAATCTGGCCGGCGCGCAGTCTGGCCATGAGTTCAGCGCTGTCCAGCGACGGGCGCACACGCCGGTAGGCATCCACGTATTCCACCAGGGCGCCACGTTCACGCAGGGTGTCAGCCAGCAGGCTGCGGCCGCTTCCGCCCCGAAAAATCACACAGCGCGTACCTTCGACCTGCTGCATCTGCGGCAGGGCCAGCAGCCCTTCGCTGTCGAAACGGCGGTCCGGCACCAGGTCAGCGTGCAGGCCAAAGCGCTGCAATTCTTCGGCGGAGCGTTTTCCGATCACGGCCATCCGCAGCGATGGCGGCCAGTCACGTTGCGCCAGGATCACGGACAGGGCCATCTGCACGGCATTGGCACTGACAAAAAAGGCCCAGTCGAACTGCTCCAGCCGTGCGCCGATGGCGCGCACGGCCTGCGGGTCCGCCGGCGGCAGGATTTCCAGCACCGGGAAGCGCACGGCCGTTCCGCCCTGCTGCTCGATCCGTTCACACAGGGGTCCCGCCTGCGCCGCGGGGCGCGTCACCAGTACGCCGACTCCCTGCAGGGGAGCGAACGCCGCGTTCACCCGTCGGCCTCACCGTACACTTCATCGAGGATCTGTCCTGCACCACGGGACAACAGGTCTTCCGCCAGTACGCGTCCCAGTTCCTCCGCATCTTCCGGTTTGCCGCTGATGACTCCCTGTACCAGCTCGGTGCCGTCCGGCCGTCCTACCAGTGCACGCAACAGGATAACCCCGTGGCTGATTTCCGCGTAACCGGCGATCGGCACCTGGCAGCCCCCCTGCAACGCTGCGTTGAGGGCACGCTCGGCCGCAATGCGCGTAGCGGTCTGTACGTCGTTCAGTTCGCCGACCAGCTGTTGCAGACGCGTATCATCGCTGCGAATCTCGATACCGATGGCGCCCTGGCCAATGGCCGGCAGGAACTGCTCCGGGGGCAGGAATTCCCGTATGCGCTCTTCCCAGCCCATGCGTTTCACCCCGGCCGCGGCCAGCATAATGGCATCGTAGTCGCCCTGGTCGAGCTTCGAAATCCGCGTGTTGACGTTACCGCGCAGATCCATGATCTGCAGGTCGGGGCGGCGCGCGCGCAACTGGCTCTGGCGACGCAGGCTGGATGTACCCAGCCGGCTGCCCCGGGGCAGCTCGTCGACACTCGACCAGTGGTTCGAAATCAGCACGTCACGCGGGTCTTCACGCGGCAGCACCGCTGCCAGGCACAGGCCTTCCGGGAACTCGACCGGCACGTCTTTCATGGAATGCACCGCCAGATCAGCCCGTCCTTCCAGCATGCCCGTCTCCAGTTCCTTTACAAACAGGCCCTTGCCGCCGACCTTCGCCAGCGGGGTATCGAGAATTTTGTCGCCCTGGGTGCTCATGGTGAGCAGTTCCACCTCCAGCCCGGGATGGCGGGCCAGCAGTGCGTCACGCACATGGTTCGCCTGCCATAATGCCAGCGGGCTTTTGCGGGTAGCGATACGGAGAATGGAATCGGTCATGCGGTCCGTCTTGCCTGTAGAATGGACCGGGGAGCATAGCGAGTGAAGCACAACAGACGCAAGTGGGTTCGGGTCATCCCGGCGGCGGTCGCGCTGGCCGCTCTGCTGCCATCCCTGTCCGCCGGCGTTCCGCTGGCCCGTGACCTGGCTGCCGAGGGCGCACAGGCGCAGCGCGACTGTGTGCCGCTGCTGCTGGAATTCGCTGCCGATGACTGCGAGTACTGTACGCTGCTCGAAACGGAGGTTCTCGACCCGACGCTGCTCAACCGCTCCTACGATCGACGCGTCCTGATGCGTAAACTGGTGCTGGACCGCGAGACCAGGATCGATGATTTCAGCGGCAAGCGGGTTTCGGCAGCGGATCTCGCCGGTCACTACCGTGTCTTCGTAACCCCCACACTGCTGTTTGTCGACCGCCACGGCACAGAACTGGCGGAGCGCATGGTGGGTGTGAACACGCTGGAGTTCTACGGCGGTTACCTGGACCAGGCGCTGGATGCCGCGCGGGAAAAACTGCGGGAACAGGGCCAGTGTCGCTGACCAGCCGCCGGCGGCAGCAGGCCCTAGACAACCCCGTTGCGAATCCGCCTGCGCACCTCCGGCAACAGGCGACGACTGACTTCGAGACGCTCTTCGACACCCTCCAGTACGACGCTGCAATGACCGTCCGCATCCTTCTCCAGCCCGCGAATCGCTGCAACGGCTACCAGTGCATTACGATGAATGCGGATAAAAAGATCGGCAAATTCCTGCTCCAGTGATTTCAGGGATTCCTCGATCAGGATCTGCCGCTCCCGGGAACGTACGGTAACGTACTTGTGGTCGGCCTGCAGGTAGACCACTTCAGCCAGCGAGACCAGTTCCAGGTTGCCCCGCACACGGGCGCACAGGTGGGTTCGGCCCGTCCCGGCTTCCGCATCCTGCAATTCCTGTAACTGTGCCCGGGTCAGGCGCCGCGCCTTTTCCAGCGCCTGCAACAGGCGTTCGGGGTGTATGGGTTTCAGCAGGTAATCGACCGCCTGGGTTTCAAATGCCTCCAGCGCATGATCGCCGTATGCCGTCGTGAATACGATTGCCGGCGGCTTGTCCAGGCAGGCAAGATGCCGCGCCGCCTCCAGCCCGTCCATGCCCGGCATACGGATATCCAGCAATACCAGGTCGGGCTGCAATTGCTGCACCTCCTGCAGGGTCTGCTGCCCGTCGCCGGCTTCGCCGCATACCTCGCACTGCGGCGTCGTTTCCAGCAGCCGCACCAGGCGCTGCCGCGCCAGCGGTTCATCATCGACAACCAGGCATTTCATTGCATCTTCTCCCTGGGGAAGTACAGCGTGGTTTCAAACAGATCACCGTTCTCCCGCAGTGCCACGCCAGCCTGTTCGCCGAAGGCCAGCTGCAGGCGCAGACGGATGTTCTCCAGGGCGATGCGGTTCCCGCCGGGGTGGCCGTCCGCACCGTCCGGCACACGCGGATTACACACCGTGATGGACACTCTCCGGCCTTCCGCTTTACCGCTGACGCGGATCCGGCCGCCCTGTGGTAACGGCTCTATACCGTGGTAAACGGCATTCTCCAGTAATGGCTGAAGAATCAGCGAAGGCACCAGCCGCTTGCGCGGCAGGCGTTCAATGTCCCATTCCACCTGCAGGCGATCCCCCAGCCGCAGCGCTTCCATGCGCAAATAGCCCTGCGCCACCTCCAGCTCATCCTCCAGTGTCACCCGCTCGGAGGCATCGTGCAGGGAAATGCGGAACAGGTCCGAAAGATCCTGCACGGCCTGTTCGGCCCGCACCGGGTCGCTGCGGGTCAGGGAGGCAATGCTGTTCATGCTGTTGAACAGGAAATGCGGCCGGATGCGCGCCTGCAGGGCCTGCACGCGCGCCTGTGCCTCGGCCTGGATTTTCTGCCGCCACTGGTGCTGCACGTACAGGTAGCGCAACACCAGCGCACTCAGGATGGCGCTGATACCCAGGTTGCGGAACAGGAAACCGGCGTGGCCGGACTGGACCTGGGTGGCACCCAGCTGCCAGGCCAGTTCGGTAACCACGGCGGTGGTCAGCAGCAACAGCAGATAGCTGGTCAGGGCTGCCGCGGTATTACTGACACGGGAGAGCATGGGGCGCGCCAGGCACAGCACGGCCGCGCTGCTGAGCGCGATCCACTGCACAAACAGCGAGGTCAGGCCCAGCTCGCTCCAGGGGTTTTCCTGACTGCCGGCCAGCACCAGCACAAAGGCCAGCAGTTCGGCGATCACCACCACGGCGAACACCATACGGATATCACAGAAGCCCGGCAGGAACAGTGTTTCCTGCCGGTCTGGCTGTCGGGTGGTGGAATGGCCCTGTTTCATAGCGACGAAGCGGCCTCGCCGGCCGGCCTTTCTGTACGGATGAACTGAATATCGGCCGAGCGTTACAGGAACTTCAGGTATACTGCGGTGCTGTTGAACCGGGATGAACCTGACCAGACCTGATATGACCGACAATTCCAGCAGCGATAAACCCTGGGGCGGCCGTTTCACCGAATCGACCGATGCCTTTGTCGAGGCCTTTACCGCCTCCGTGGAGTTCGACCGGCGCCTGTACCGCTACGACATCCAGGGGTCGCGCGCCCACGCGCGTATGCTGGAGAAGGTCGGGGTAATCAGCCATAGCGAGTGCGATGCCATTATCGATGGCCTGGACCGGATCGAAGAGGATATCGAGCAGGGTCGCTTTGCATGGTCGGTCAGCCTGGAAGACGTGCACATGAATATCGAGGCCCGCCTGACTGCGCTGATCGGCGAGGCGGGCAAGAAACTGCATACCGGCCGCTCGCGCAATGACCAGGTCGCCACCGACCTGCGACTCTACCTGCGCGACCAGATCCAGGCCGTGTGCGGGGAACTGCTGCGCCTGCAGACCGGTTTGCTGGATCTTGCAGAGCGAGAAGTCGACACGCTGATGCCGGGCTTCACTCACCTGCAGGTCGCCATGCCGGTGAGCTTCGGTCACCACATGCTGGCCTGGTTCGAGAACCTGCAGCGTGACCGCGAACGTTTCATGGACTGCCTGAAACGGGTCAACATCATGCCGCTGGGCGCCGCTGCGCTGGCGGGCACCAGCTTTCCGATCGACCGGCACTACAGCGCTGAGCTGCTGGGTTTCTCCGCGCCTGCGGAGAACTCGCTGGACGCCGTCAGCGACCGGGACTTTGTGATCGAATTCTGCAGTTGTGCCGCGCTGCTGCTCACCCACCTGTCGCGCTGCTCCGAGGAGCTGATCCTGTGGTCCTCCGCCCAGTTTGCCTTTATCGATCTGCCGGACCGTTTCTGCACCGGCTCCAGCATCATGCCACAGAAGAAAAACCCGGATGTGCCGGAACTGGTGCGCGGCAAGTCAGGCCGCGTCACCGGCCATCTGGTCGGGCTGCTGATGCTGATGAAAGCCCAGCCGCTGGCCTATAACAAGGACAACCAGGAAGACAAGGAACCGCTGTTCGATACCGTGGACACGGTACTGGGCTGCCTGCGTGCCTTTGCGGACATGGTGCCGGCGCTGCAGGTCCGGGCCGACAACATGCGCAGCGCCGCCGCAAGCGGCTATTCCACGGCCACCGACCTGGCCGACTACCTGGTGCGCAAGGGCATGGCGTTCCGCGATGCACACGAGGTCGTCGGCAAGGCCGTACGCCTGGGCATCGAAAGCGGGCGCGATCTGGCGGATATGCGCCTGTCCGAGTTACAGGCCCTGTCGGACAGGATCGAAGAAGACGTCTATACGGTGCTCACCCTGGAGGGCTCGGTATCCGCGCGCGATCATTTTGGCGGCACCGCACCGGCCCAGGTACGGGCCGCCATTGGTCGTGCCCGGAAGAGAATTCTATGACCTGACCCAGGCGACCGAGGCACCGGTCGTCCTGTCGGCCACCTCGTCCACCGGTTCCGGCGTGCTTTGCGGCTTGCCCAGGTAGTAACCCTGCACGTAATCCACTCCCAGGCCGCGCACACGATCATACACCTGTTCGTTCTCCACGAATTCGGCAATGGTGCGCATGCCCATGCCACGCGCCACATCGACCAGGGCCTTGACGAACAGCTGGTCGGCACTGCTGTTGTGGATGTCGCGGATAAAACTGCCGTCGATCTTCAGGATATCCGCGCGCAAATGTTTCAGGTACGAAAAGGATGAAAATCCGACACCGAAATCATCCAGTGAAACCAGGCAGCCCAGCTGGCGGATTTTCTGGAAAAACTCCATCGCCGTATTGATCTGTTCACAGGCAGCGGTCTCGGTGATCTCGAAAGTAAGCCGGCCCGGGTCGATACCGCCCTCGCGAATTTCCTGCTCGATGAGATCGTACATATCCTGCCGACCCACGGACAGGCCGGACAGGTTAAGCGAAAACCCGACGTTTGCCATGGCCGCGGGCAGGTCCGCCAGGTAGCGGATTGCCTTGGTGACGACCTGGCGGTCGACACGCTGGATCAGGCCGAACTGCTCCGCGGCAGGAATGAATTTACCGGGCGCGATCAGGGCGCCGTTATCTTCCCGCATGCGCACCAGCACCTCGTAGTGGTGCACCTGGTTGCTGGCCACCAGCACAATCGGCTGGAAGACCAGGTGCAGGCGATCATTTTCCAGTGCATCCAGGAGCCGGTCCTTCCACACCAGCTGGTTGTCCATGCGTTCGCGCATCATGTCGGTTTCACTGTAGCGGTGCACACGGTTGCGCCCGCCGGCCTTGGCGACACTCATGGCGGCGTCCGCCTTGGCCATCAGTTCAACCGGCACCTTGCCCTGTTTCGGGAAAGTCACCATGCCCACACTGGCGGAAATATTCAGCGTACGACCACCATAGCGGGGTTTCAGCGCATTGATGCGCTCCAGTAACTGGGCCGCCTTTTCATAGCCCTGGTTTTCGTCCATCGCCGAGTAGGCCACCGCGAATTCATCACCACTGATACGCGCCAGGAAGTCCTGGTCGCGCGAAGCGCGCTTGAGCAGGCCGGCCACCTGCACAATGATCTGGTCACCGGCCGCGTGACCTGCCGTATCGTTCACCAGTTTCAGGTGGTCCAGGTCGATCAACAACAGCACCCCGAACTGGCCGTGCCGCTCCACGCGGCGGATCTCATGGTTCAGGTCTTCCAGGAAACGGCGCCGGTTGGCCAGGCCGGTCAGGTGATCCTGGTTAGCGAGGATGACCATGCGTTTTTCATCCAGCTTGAGCTTGGTGATATCGCTGGCTGTGCCACGGTAGCCCATGAAGGTTTTATTGCTGTATACCGGTACACCGCTCAGACGCAGGCAGTGCTCGTCCGCGTTCAGCGACCGCACCCAGATCTCGATATTGCGGAACTTGCCCGGCTTCTTGCCGGCCGGGCGCAGGGCGTCCATAAGCTCGCCAAGACTGCTGCAGGGAAAACTCTCCGCCGGTGTGCGTCCCAGCAGGTGCTCCGCGGACATGCCAAGGGTTTCCGAAACACTGCTGGAAACAAAGGTGAAGTGCCCGCCGCGATCGGTTTCCCACAACCAGTCCGATGAACTGGAAGCAAAATCGCGGAAACGCTGCCGGCTGCGCTTCAGGTCACTCTGGGAGGAACTCAACGCACCGAGCATGGTATTGAGCGACTTGCCGAGCTGGCCCAGCTCGTCATTGCGTTTTATCACCACCTTGTGGCTCATATCGCCACTGGCGATAGCGTGGGTCGCTCGCGCCAGCAACTGGATAGGGCGGGTGAGTGTATGCCGGCTGATACTGACACCGAACAAACCCGCCAGCAACAGGATGAGCGCCGAGAAATACAACGCATTTTCACCCAGCGTGATATAGGGTGCCCAGTAACTGGAATGCCTGGCCGCCAGCAGCACCATGGCCGAATGTTCGCTGCTGCCGCTGTGCTCCAGTGCGGGCAACAGGCGGAAACTGAAGCGTTCACCGTCAATATCAAACGTGCCGCTTTCCACCGAACCGCCGGAAGCGTTGATCCGGCCCAGTGTCGGCTGCAACCCCCGGATACTGCTTACCAGCAACTGACTGCCGCTGTAAATGGCCATATCGGCGTTCACCAGCTGGCGCAGGGTCTGCAAGTCCTGTTCACCAAACCGCTTGCCGACCAGCAGGGCGCCGACCCGCCCCCCCAGCGGACTCTCGACCGGAATCGCTACCAGCTGTAACCAGCTGTCGTACAGCAATGCGTTCCCCAGGCTGACCGGTTCACCCCGGGTCAGGCCGCGGACCAGGCCGACCAGTGACGGGGAACCCAGCACCTGCGGAGACGTATAGTGCGGCTTGTTACCGGCACTGGCGACTCCGCCGGGGCCGGTATCCAGATAAATGGCTACGAAATCCGCTCCCGGGCGCGGGAACAGATCATCGAGCATACCGCGTACAGTGCCGATATCGCCGGTCAGGGAAGCCGCAATCAGGCTGGGCTCGTCGCGCAGGCTGCGGGCAACCGTGAGCAGGTTGTCGAAACGGTTACGCTGGGCCTGCACAAACACCACCTGTGCACGCCTCAGGTCACTGTGAATACTGTCCGCCACGTGGTCGCGTACCAGCAGGAAAGACGCACCGGCAACACTGACCAGCACCAGCAGCACCAGTGAAATAATGAACAGGGTATTTTTTTGCTCAATATTCATTCCGGTTCCTACTGCTCACGCTGCCGGTAGAGCCCTGCGATACCCGCCCCGGTACCGGGGCGGATATTCCCACGACCGCCCCCGCGCGACGTCACACTCAGCCGCAGCGGCGCCGGTGAAGTCATGGCGGTAACCGGCAGCCAGCGCGTTTCGCCGTCCGCTGAAGCCAGCCGCAACGTCCATTCACCAGCCGCCAGACCCACAAAATGAAACTGGCGCCCGGGCTGCACCATTTGCAGGTAGGGGGTATCCACTACTTCGATGCGCGCATAGCTCTTGCTGTGAATTCGGCAGAAAAAATGGGTAGTCCCGGCCTGATCCAGCTGCAGTAACTGCTGCGATCCGCCGGTGGAGGCCTTGCCCAGCTGCAGCGCTACCGGCTGGTCGGCGGACAGGGTGAACAATTCGTGAAATACAGGGTCACGGTTGATAAACCGGACACGATCGCCCTTCTGCACCATCAGGAATGCCGGACGCATGCGATTGCCGACGATCTCTACCTGTTCCACACGCGGGCTGCGATGCGGCAGGCGCTGTCCCCTGGCGGGCAGCAGGGCAACGGCAACCGGGTATGCCGGCGTCGCCTGGTCAGGGTCAAACATGCCCTGGTATTCGACCGTAACGGTCCCCCTGATTTCGGCGGCTGAAACCAGCTGCAAACAGGTGCAGAATCCCGTCAGCGCCGCCAGCAGATATCGCTTCCCTGGTATCACAAGTTTGCCCAGTTGCCTGTTTTTGTACTCACTATTCCGGTTTTAGGCTTATCGGCACCCGATATGATTTAATTAGCCGCATGTCCAGCCAGACGCCTTCCGACAGCCTCGAACAGTTACGCCGGCAACTGGCGGATTTTGCCGAGCGGCGGGACTGGCAGCAGTTTCATTCCCCCAAGAACCTGGCCATGGCACTGATTGCCGAATCGGCCGAACTGGTAGAGCATTTCCAATGGCTTACAGAGCAGCAGAGCTGGCAGCTGGAGGCCGATAAAAAGGCTGCCGTGCGCCTGGAACTGGCGGATATCCTGATTTACCTGGTCCGTACCGCGGACCAGCTGGATATCGACCTGGTCGCCGCTGCGCTCGACAAGATCCGCATCAACGAACAGCGCTACCCGGTCGAGCGGGTGCGCGGCAAGGCCCTGCGCGCCGAGGAATACGACTAGCAGGCTGTTGAGAAAGCCTCTGGCGGCAATCCACCCGCTGCGCCGGTGCACCGCCGTTCTGTGCACTGTGCACGCCCCCGATAAAGATCCGGTCACAGATTCCGATACACAACAGGTAGCCAGTCGTTGCCCCGTACCTGTCCTGGAGTGTCAGCCCGATGTCGGAAAATCTTTCGCCAAAACATGCCGTTGCGATCGTTGAGCATATTCCCTTCCCGGTAGTACTGATGGACCGGCAGGGCTGCGTGTGCGGCTACAACCCGGCGTTCGAGCAACTGGTCGGACGGCTGCAGGCGAGTGACCTGCAGGGCCGCAATTACTCCGGCCTCGTGAACCACCCGGTACGGATGCTGCTTGGCAGCGACCGCTTCCTGCGCTGGACGGACCGTAATGACGCCGAGCACCATTTCGAGGTCCACTGTATCGAGCTGCCGGGAGAGGCGTGCGAACAGGCTCGACTGTACGTGGATGTCAGCAAACAGGTTGAGCTGGAGCAGGCGCAAACCCGCCTGAACGAAGAACTTAAACAGCACGTGCTGACCGACCCGGTTACCGGCCTGTTGAACTCCCGGGGCATCGTGCTGGCGCTGGAACCCCAGGTGGCGCGCTCCAGGCGCTACAACAGCGCCATGTCGGTCATCATGATGGAAGTCCACTGCGAGGGCGACCAGGAACCCTTGCTGCTGCACGTCGCCCGCCTGCTGAAAGACCAGCTGCGCTGGGCGGACCTGATTGGCTGCAACGAGCAGCGCGAACTGATACTGGTACTGCCGGAGACCACCGAAGCGTCGGCGCAACAGCTCGGCGGTAAACTCGAACGGCTGCTCGCGGAAGCAAGCGATGAAATCGACGCCGGTAAACTGGGCACCTGTTACGGCGTCGCCGGCTGGCGCAAAAAGGATAACGCCGGCACCCTGCTGCGGCGTGCCGGCATGGCGCTGTCAGAAGCCCGGGCGCGGCAGACCGGGCACGCGATCGCGTTGTAGCAACCGGCTGTCGTGTCCTCCTCCCGCAAATATGCCCCGGAAACCCGGCCGGTGGCTGCCGCCACGGTTGCTGCAACACAGGACGTGATTACAGCGGAGTTCAACCGGCACCGGGATATCGATATCGATGCGCTGGAATTGCGCGCCGTCAAACGCCGCTTCCTGGCCCTGAACAAGGACCGTCTGCGGCGGGTACAGGACGCCCTGCAGCTGCGCCAGCGTATTTTTATCCGCCTGCTGCCACTGCTGTTTCATATCAACCACCCCATGTTACCCGGCTACCTGTCCAACGGGACGCCGTGCGGCATATCGGGCTTTACACCCGGGAAACGCTGTATCCAGGCAGCACGCAAACTGGCAAAAAGCTTCAGCTACCGGCGACGCGCCCAGCGACGCTATTCCATTCACGGCCTGTACCTGATGGGCAGTACCGGCACCATCGCCTACTCGAAATCCAGCGACTTCGATATCTGGGTCTGTCACTGCCCCGGGCTGGCCGCGGAGGACATCGCCGCCCTGCAGGAAAAAGCCGACGCGGTGCAAAGCTGGGCGGAATCGCTGGGCCTCGAGGTTCACTTCTTTCTCATGGACGATGTCTCGTTCCGGCAGCAGGAGCACCAGCAGTTAAGCAACGAGAATGCCGGCAGTTGCCAGCACCACCTGTTGCTGGACGAATTCTACCGCACCGGCCTGCTGGTCGCGGGGCGCTACCCGGTCTGGTGGCTGGTGCCGGCGGAACACGAGCAGGAATACGACAGCTACGTCGGCAAACTGGTTGCCAATCGTTTCATCAAGGCAGGCGATATCGTCGATTTTGGTGGCCTGTCGCACCTGCCTGTCGAAGAATTTTTCGGCGCCACCCTGTGGCAACTCCACAAGGCCGTCGATTCGCCGTACAAATCCATCCTCAAGATCCTGTTGCTGGAAGCCTACGCCAACCAGTACCCGGACGTGGAGATGCTGGCGATACAGTTCAAGAAGGCTGTACACAGCGCCCGGGCCCAGCTGGACCAGCTGGATCCCTACGTCATGATGTGTAACGCGGTGGAGGAATACCTGTTTTCGCGCCGGGAACTGGAACGCCTGGATCTCGCCAGGCGCTGCTTCTACTTCAAGGTCAACGAACCCATGAGCAAGCCGGACCGGGGGCACAACCGCTCCTGGCGCCGGGAGGCGGTGCGCGAACGGGTCGAGACCTGGGGCTGGAGCAAGGCCAGGCTGACCTCACTGGATCAGCGCGGACAATGGAAAATCAAGCGCGTACTGGAAGAGCGCCAGCTGCTGGTGGAGGAGCTCACGCACAGTTACCGCGCCCTGTCGCAATTCGGTCGTGAAAGTAACCGCGATGCGACCATCCGCTCGGACGATCTCAACCTGCTGGGACGCAAGCTCTACGTTGCTTTCGAGCGCAAGTCCGGCAAGGTCGAAATGATCAACCCCGGGGTATCGAAAGACCTGTCCGAGGAGCGCCTGTCCCTGCACTATCTTGATCAGAAACGGTCCGGCTGGGCCATCTACCGGGGCAACGTGCTGACCCGTGACGCCGCCGAACACACGCCCCTGAAACGCACCGCAAGCCTGCTGGAACTGCTGGCCTGGTGCCATTTCAACGGCCTGATCAACCGCAATCCTTCGACCATCAGCATCCAGCCGCCGGACTGCAGCCTCAGCCAGTGGGAGTTACGTTGCGTCCTGGACTGCCTGCAGCAAATGTTTCCCAATGGCCGGACGCCGGAGAGTGACATGCAATCGCTGGCAGACGCAGCGACGATCCGGCAGGCGGGACTGTTCATCAACCTGGCACACGACCCGATGGAGAAGCTCACCCGCAACGGCATGCAGCTGGTCAGTGAGCGCGTCGATCCGCTGAGCTACGGAGGACAATGGGAAAACCTGGCCACCGGCTTCGAAATGATCGCCGTAACCTCGTGGGGAGAAATACTGACCTTCCGTTACGCCGGTACTACTGCGCTGCTCGACTGCCTGTGTGACTATTTCGCGTGGCTGCCGGTGAGCCAGGGGAAAATACCGCCACCCGTTCCCTGCTTCAGTTTTTCTTCTTCCCGTGGCGCCATTATCGCGCGTCGCCTGGAGACGCTCTACAACGACCTGTGTGAGTTCTTCTATCGAAATTACTGGCGCAGGCACGCGCGTTATGCACTGCGCATCGGGCAGAATTACTACGTCCTGCAATGCGAGAACGATGTACCGCGCTACACGGAACTGGATTCACACACCGCGCTGCTGAACTATCTCGGCCAGCCCCAGGCGGCATTCAGCCCGGTGCGCATGGACGACCAGATGCTGGACGATTCACCGCTGGCTGCCGCGCTGAAAATGAACCGTGAAAACGTGTTGCAGATGTTCTACCGGGTACACGGCGGGCGCGCCCAGGTTTACATACTGGACGAACGCGGTTCGCTGTTCCACCAGAGCGTGGCCTTTCATGACCGGCAGACACTGCTGGGCCAGTTCAGCAACTTCATTGACAACATGCACTATCGGCTGCGCAATCTGCGGACAGGCAGCAGCCTGCGGGAAGACAACCACCCGCTGTATTACCAGCTCAACCAGGACAGCCAGGGCCAGTACACGGCTGAGCCGGTCAAACTACCGGCGGGCAACGGCCCGCGTCGCTACCTGGACGTCCAGATCATCGGTGATCTCGAGGACAGGCAACAGGGTTCTTTCAGTATATTCTGCGGCAAGCGCGAGTTCTCGGCGCTGGAGTTCGGCAATACGCTGTTTGCCGAAGTGGCCGACCATATTACGCGCAATCGGCGCAGCGGCAGTCACTACCCGATCTACATTTCCGATATCGACGTGACCCCGACCATGCTGGTCAACGGAAATCCCGAAAGCGTGCAATCGATCCATTTCCTCAACTACAAAAAACGCATCGAAAGCCTGCTGAATGAAGCACTGCAGAAAATCAGGAGCGGCTGAGCGCGCCTACTCGGCCACACGCACCCGCTCGAGAATTTCCCGAATGGCGGATTCCCACTGGTCAAATTTCTGCAACAGGTCCGGGCTGGTATAGAAGGGACGCAGGTGTTTGAAACTGGAGGCCAGCAACAGCGTTTCGCCGTTTTCGGCGAATATCGCGATCTTCAACGGCAGGGAGGGAATCAGGTCCGGGTGCCGGTCGCTGACTGCGTGCAACTCGTCCAGGTCGCCAAAGAACACGATACGGTACTTGTCGGTTTTGTAACCCGATTTTGTCAGGCCGATATCCACCCGCTGCACGCGCGAAATGTGGAAACCGCTTTCGCCGATCGATTGTTGCAACACCGACATGGCTTCCGGAAAAGGCAGCTGTGAACGCACCATGAACAGGTCCTGGGCCGCCAGCAACGGCGAAACCAGCAACAGCGCAAGTAGCAGGAACCGCTTCATAGCGTGGCGTCCTCCATGATCTCCGCGTACAGGTCGTGCATCTGCTCGCAGTAGCGATCCAGCTCGCTGTTATTGAACAGGCGACTGAGATTTTTCGGGTTGATGCTCATCACCTGTACGCCGTGATCGGTTTCGATCAGCGTGATGCGACAGGGCAGGAACAGGCCAACCCTCGGATCGATGGCCAGCGCATCGTTCAGGAACGCAAAGTTGCAGAAATAGAGGATGATCCGGTGTTTATCCTCCTTGCCTTCGGCGGCCAGCCCCTGGTCCAGGTACTGCTCGCGGATCACCCGGAAATTCCGCCCCACCACCGCCTGCTTGAGATTTTCCAGCGTCTGCTCGAGGTCGTATTCGGACTCGTACAGGATGACCGGCTCCAGTGGCTTGCTGTCCGCGCTGATCGACTCCATCTTCAGGGTGCGCAGGTACGCCACCAGGTCGTCGGCATCCTTTTCCTGCAGTCCAAGCGCTGCGATCGAGGGCATCGGCGTCCCCTTGCGGCCACGCAGCAGCGTCGCCTTCAGCATGGCATCACTGACCGAGTCCTGGAAACCGGGGTTGTCCAGCGCCGGCGCCATCACCGGCGCTTCGCGCGGGCGGGAAAAGGTGACACCGGTGCCGGTGCCGCCCTGGCCCCGGTCCCCATGACAGGCCGTGCAGTTTTTTTCGTACAGCCGTCGACCGCGCTGCGCATCGCCGTGCAGCGACCGGTCGTGATAAACCGGCGCATCCTGCCCGGACCAGCTGCGTATATAACCGATAATGGCCTCCACCTCTGCATCACTGAGGTTGGCGAAGGCCGGCATGACACGACCCGGACGACCATCGCGCAGGGTGTTGCGCAGGTAGTCATCACTGGCGACCGCCAGAAAGTCAGGCAGGTTCAGGGGAATACCCACGCCGCCATCCCCATCGACACCATGACACACGGCGCAGTTCTGCCGATAGAGCATGGCACCCTCGCCGGGCCCGGCCACGGCGACAGCGGAAAGCGGCAGCAGTGTGAAAACCATTAAAATTACAAGTACATTCATAGTGCTATATTGTGCGCGAGCCGGCTGCCGGGCGTCCTTGATATGCGTCAAGCAAGTTGCCGGGTGAGCCAGTGCTTCAGGCTCCCGGTCTGTTGCGGGCACAGGCTGTGCTCCATGGGATAGGGGTGAAAATCCACAGGGTAACCCTGTTTTTCCAGGATGACGCGGGAACGCTCCGCCAGCGCGAACTTCACCACCGGGTCCCGTTCACCATGATCCATGCGCAGGGTCAGTAACGCCGGGTCCGCCCGTTTTTCATCCGCCAGTTGCGCGGCCAGTGGCAGGTAAGCCGACAGCACCAGCACCCCGGCCAGCGGCTCCGCCATGCGCAGCGCGGTATGCAGCGCCAGGGCGCCACCCTGCGAAAATCCGGCCAGCAGGATCCGGTCAGCCGGCACACCACGCCCGGTCTCCCGGTCGATCAGCGCCAGTAACTGCTGCTGCGACTGCTCGATACCCGCCCGGTCCTCGGACGGACCGAATTCCAGGCTCGCGATATCGTACCAGGCGCGCATCACCATGCCGTTGTTGAGCGTGACCGGACGGCGCGGCGCATGCGGCAGCACAAACCGCACCCCCAGCTCATCCACCAGTCCCCACTGCTGAATCAGGGGCGCAAAATCGTGGCCGTCCGCGCCCAGGCCGTGCAACCAGATGACCACAGCCTTTGTCGTCCGGGATGGTTCGATTTCCAGCGTTTCCAGCATCGCGTGCCCTGCTTCCAGTGCGCCGCGCGCGCACTGCCTTGTCCAGTCGAGCCGCTATGGTACCTGTTCCGCGACAGACCGGTACACCTGGACCCGCCAGGCGGGCAGGGGACCTGCACACACCCGCCCACCTTACCGGGGGTTCCCGGCTATCGGGCGGATTTGGGCTTTTGGCTCCCGCTTCGTATACTCGCCGGCAGGCACGCAACCAGGAAAAACCATGACAATCTGCCGGGTACAGTACCTGCTCTGGATCACCATTGCGCTGGCCGCTGTCAGCGCCATGCTGTCCGGCTGCGGCCAGGATGGACCGCTATATCTTCCCGATGACGCCGCACCCGCAACACAGACGCAGGCGCCACCACCGCAGGCCGGCCCGGCACCTGCGGAAGCACCGGAAAAAGACGAACCCTGATGGATCACTTCGATTACCGGGACGGTCACCTGCTGGCCGAGCAGGTCGATGTACGGCAGCTCGCCGCCACGCATGGCACACCACTGTACGTGTACTCCAGGGCCACCCTGGAACGCCACTGGAACGCCTTTGACCGGGCGCTGGGAGAACATCCGCACCTGGTCTGCTATGCGGTCAAGGCCAACTCGAACCTGGCCGTACTGGCCCTGCTGGCGAGACTGGGCTCGGGTTTCGATATCGTGTCCGGCGGAGAACTGGCACGGGTACTGCGCGCCGGCGGGGACCCGGCCAGGGTCGTGTTTTCCGGGGTCGGGAAAACCGCGCCGGAAATGGAACAGGCACTGCAGGCCGGTATCCGCTGCTTCAACGTAGAGTCCTCTGCTGAACTGACCCGCCTGGAAACCGTGGCCCGAACCCACGGGGTGACCGCGCCGGTATCGCTGCGCGTCAACCCGGATGTGGACGCGAACACGCACCCCTATATCTCGACCGGCCTGAAGGAAAACAAGTTCGGTATCACCGTCGACACCGCCCTGGACAGCTACCGGCAGGCGGCCGATTCCGATCACCTCAGGGTGGAGGGCATGGATTGCCATATCGGCTCGCAGCTCACCAGCATTGCGCCCTTTGTCGATGCCCTGGACCGGATTCTGGAACTCGTCGACCGCCTGGAAACACAGGGTATCGAACTCCATCACCTGGACCTCGGTGGCGGCCTGGGTGTGCCGTACCGGGATGAGCACCCGCCGACCCCCGCTGAGTACGTGCGTCCACTGGTCGCGCGCCTGGCCGGCAGCAACCGGGAAATACTGATCGAGCCCGGGCGCGCGATTGCCGCCAATGCCGGCATCCTGGTCACCGAAGTACAGTACCTGAAGCAACACGCCGGGCGGAATTTCGCCATCGTGGATGCCGCCATGAATGACCTGATCCGGCCGGCGCTGTACGGCGCGTGGCAGGACATCGTGCCGGTCAGCCCGCGCGACGGTGATCCGGTCAACTGGGACATCGTGGGACCGGTGTGCGAAACCGGTGATTTTCTCGGCAAGGACCGTGCGCTGGCGCTGCAGGCAGGCGACCTGCTCGCCGTGCGTTCCGCCGGCGCCTATGGCTTTACCATGAGTTCAAACTACAACAGCCGGCCGCGGGCTGCCGAAATCCTGGTGGACGGCGCCAATGCACAGGTCGTGCGCAGACGCGAAACCGTCGACAGCCTGTTTGCATTCGAATCCATCCCTGACTGGTAGTCCGTATCGATGGAACGGATTCCGGAACCGGAACTCATGGACGACCCCGCGCAGGCGCTGGCCTATGCAGAGGCCGACTTCAGCGCACCGCACGATCATTTCGTCGAACTGGTGGCGCAGCGTTTCGGCAGCGGGCTGCGCGGCACGGTACTGGACCTGGGTTGCGGGCCTGGTGATATCTGCCGGCGCTTCGCACGACGCTTCCCGGACTGCCGGATCCACGGCATCGATGCCTCCACGCCCATGCTGGAGCTGGCGCGACGCGACACCAGGGCGGCGGCGCTGGATCAACGCATCCGCTATTTTTCCGCCCGCCTGCCGGGCGCAACGCTGCCCCTGCCACACTATGACCTGCTGCTGTCCAACAGCCTGCTGCACCATCTTTCCGAACCGGCGGTCCTGTGGGAGAGCATAATCCGCCACGGACGGGCCGGCTCCAGGGTCTTCGTGATGGACCTGCTGCGGCCCGGGGACCGCGCCCGGGCCGAGTCCCTGCTGAAAACATACGCGGCTGACGAGCCCGCCGTGTTACAGAACGATTTTTTCCACTCCCTGCTGGCCGCCTACCGGCCCGACGAAGTACGGCAGCAACTGGCGCAACAGGGTCTCGAACGGCTGGAAGTCGAAGTGGTCAGCGACCGGCACTTTATCGTCTGCGGCGAACTATAGCGCCCCGTCACGCAGTTGCCAGGTCGGCTGCCCCGATGCATCGACCAGGTTACGGTCGCGCAACCACTGCCGGGCGTCTTCCGCGTCCCGCTCGAACCAGGCCCGTGCCGAACCCAGCCGGAAGCTGTAACCCCAGGCGTCCATATCCTGCATCATCCGCTCACGCCCCACGCCTGGCAGCTGGTCCGCCAGCAGGATCTGCAGGTAACACACCCCGTTTTCTTCCTCGTAATCGCCACCGGCGTCGGTATGCAGGCCCGCCCTGCGCCGCGGTGTCATGCAGATAAAGTGACCGGCTTCGTGCAGCAGGGAATGCACCGGCGTGTCGTCGCGCACCAGTAAACGGTTTGCAATCAGGCCGGCCTCCTCGTCTCCCCAGAAACTGCCCGGTATCGGCGCAGCGCGATCGACCCGCTCGCACTCCAGGCCGTACCTTGCCAGCAAGGGAGCCAGTCCCGGCAAGCCGATTTCCTGCACGCGCAGCACATCCGTTGTCTGACCGGCCGGTTCTGGATTCATGCAGTCATTCTGGTCTGCCCGCGACGCGCTTGCAAATTGCCCGTCAGCCCGTACCCTGCCGCTATGGAACTGTCCTTCAGCAAAATGCACGGCCTGGGCAATGACTTCATGGTCATCGATGCCATCAACCAGTCCGTTGACCTGAGCGCGGCCCAGGTCCGTCAACTTGCCGACCGACGACTGGGCATCGGCTTTGACCAGCTGCTGCTGGTGGAACGCCCGCAGCGCGATGATACGGAATTCAGCTACCGGATTTTCAACGCCAACGGACGCGAGGTGGAACAGTGCGGCAACGGTGCACGCTGTTTTGCCCGCTTCGTACGCGACAAGGGCCTGACCGATGCCGAGCGCATCCCGGTACAGACGACGGCAGGCCGTATTGAACTGATCATCGAGGATGACGAACGCGTTACCGTGGACATGGGCCTGCCGCGCCTCGAACCGCAGGATATCCCCTTCGAAGCCACCGTGCGCGCCCCCCTGTACGCCCTGTCTGCCGCCGGAGAAACGGTGGAAGTCGGTGTAGTATCCATGGGCAATCCGCACGCCGTACTGGAAGTTCCGCACCTGGATACCGCGCCGGTCGCCAGGCTCGGTCCGCAGATCGAGGCGCATTCGCGCTTCCCCAATCACGTCAATGTCGGTTTTATGGAAATCGTCAACCGGGGGCGGATCCGCCTGCGGGTATTCGAACGCGGCGTGGGGGAAACACTGGCCTGCGGCTCCGGGGCCTGTGCTGCAGTGGTGGTGGGCAGGATTCAGCACAAGCTGGATGAAACCGTGGACGTCGAACTACGTGGCGGCGATCTTGTGGTAAGCTGGGCGGGCGAAAATCAACCGGTACTGATGACAGGACCTGCCACCCTTGTATTTGATGGGAAGATACGAATATGACCACGACAGCCAGTGCTGAATCCCGGATCAATGAACCTGATGCCGAACAGGTCGCCACCTTTCTGAAACAACACCCCCGCTTTTTCACTGAACGTCCCGAACTGCTCTCCTCCCTTCAGCTGAATCATTCCAGTGGCTCCGCCACCTCGCTGATCGAGCGCCAGGTCCAGGTACTGCGCGAACAGAACCAGGATATCAAGACCCGCCTGCTGGAACTGGTCGACGTGGCACGCGACAACGACCGGCTCAACGAGCGCATGCACCAGATGACCCTGGACCTGCTGCGCACCAGCTCACTGACGGATTTGCTGGACAGCCTGGAAAACCACCTGCGCAACGAGTTCAGTGCCGACACCATCGCCCTGCGCCTGCCCGGACTGGACGAAGTCCGCCAGCGTGAAACCGGCGCCGCAGACCTGGTCATCGATGATGCGCTGAAAGCCCTGTTTCCAGGCCCTTTCTGCGAGGACAAGCCACAGTGCGGCCGCCTTCGCCAGGATCAGCTGGACTTTCTTTTCCAGGATCAGGCGGCTGCGATCGAGTCGGCCGCGGTCGTCCCGCTCGGCACACGCGCCGACAAGGGCCTGCTCGCCATCGGCAGCCGCGAGGTAAACCGCTTCAGTTCCGGCATGGGCACGCTGTTTCTCAGTCACCTCGGCGCACTGCTGGCGTGCCTGCTGGAAAAACACCGCCAGCCCTGAGTCGTGCACACGGACGCGCTGGCACAGCTGACGGCATTCGAACACCATCTGCGTGACGAACGGCAGCTGTCCCCCCACACCCTGAGCAATTACCGCCGCGACCTGCTCGGCGTCACCCGCTTCTGTGATGAGCAGGGCCTTTCACACTGGCAGCAACTGCATCCGCAGCAGGTGCGCAACTATGCCGCCCGGGTACACCGGCAGGGATTGAGCGGGCGCAGCATCCAGCGCAAGCTGTCGGCACTGCGCAGCTTCTGCCGCTACCTGATCCGGCAGAAGCTGCTGGATCACAATCCCGCCCAGGACATCCGCGCCCCCAGGACCCCGCACAAACTGCCGCACAGCCTCGACGTGGACCGGGTCCAGCGCCTGCTGGACAGCCGGCCGGACGACTGGCTGTCACAGCGTGACCTGGCCATCATGGAGCTGATGTATTCCTCCGGGTTGCGCCTGGCCGAACTGGTGAACCTGGACCTGCAACAACTCGACCTCCGGCAGGGCGAGGCCAGGGTGCTGGGCAAGGGTCGCAAGACCCGCATCGTCCCGGTAGGGCGCAAGGCGCGTGAAGTACTCGCGCGCTGGCTGACCACCCGTGCGGCACACTGCGCCGAGGGCGAGTCCGCACTCTTCATCAATCGCAGCGGCACACGCCTCAGCGCCCGCAGTGTGCAGCAACGCATGCGCCGCTGGGCGCTGCGCCAGGGCCTGGACAGCCGCCTGCACCCGCATGCCCTGCGCCACTCCTTTGCCACCCACGTACTGGAATCCAGCGGCGACCTGCGTGCCGTGCAGGAATTACTGGGGCACGCCAACCTGGCCACCACCCAGGTCTATACCCACCTCGACTTCCAGCACCTCGCCGAGGTCTACGACCAGGCCCACCCGCGCGCGCGCAAATCCACAAAAAACACCTGACTGGCGCAGGATTACGCTATTGGCCTGAACCCGGCCGCGCACTTGGTGTACAATTTCGGGTCCCCCGAAGCAGATTCAGGACCTGGTGTGGAACAGTATCGTGGAACAACCATTCTTTCCGTACGCCGTAACGGCCGCGTCGTGGTCGGCGGAGACGGGCAGGTATCCATGGGCAACACCATCATGAAGGGCAATGCGCGCAAGGTACGCACGCTGTACCACGGCAAGGTACTGGCCGGGTTTGCGGGCGGCACCGCGGACGCCTTCACCCTGTTCGAACGCTTCGAAGCCAAGCTGGAGAAACACCAGGGACACCTGGTCCGCTCCGCTGTGGAACTGGCCAAGGACTGGCGGACCGACCGTATGCTGCGCCGACTGGAAGCCCTGCTGGTGGTTGCCGACAAGGTCAGCTCCCTGATCATTACCGGTAACGGCGACGTCATCGAGCCGGAAGACAGCCTGATGGCCATCGGCTCCGGCGGGCCGTTTGCGCAGTCGGCGGCACGCGCCATGCTGGATACGACCGAGCTGGATGCCCGCAGTATCGTCGAGAAGGGCCTGGAGATCGCCGCCAGTGTCTGCGTCTATACCAACCACAACCTGACCCTGGAAGAACTCGAGTGCTGATGCACTGAAATACCCCTATGTCCGAAATGACCCCACGCGAAATTGTCCAGGAACTGGACAAACACATCATCGGCCAGGACGATGCCAAGCGCGCCGTTGCCATCGCCCTGCGCAACCGCTGGCGCCGGCAACAGGTAGACGAACCGCTGCGCAGCGAGATCACGCCCAAGAACATCCTGATGATCGGTCCGACCGGGGTTGGCAAGACTGAAATCGCACGACGGCTGGCGCGACTGGCCAACGCGCCGTTCATCAAGGTCGAAGCCACCAAGTTCACCGAGGTCGGCTATGTCGGCCGCGACGTCGAATCCATCATCCGCGACCTGATGGACGTCGGGATCAAGATCACGCGCGAAGAGGAAATGGCGCGGGTACGGCATCGCGCCGAAGATGCTGCTGAAGAGCGCATCCTGGACGCACTGCTGCCGCGTGCACGCAACACGGGATTTGACGCTACAACGGAAGAGCCCGATAACAGCGACACGCGGCAG
>DRQL01000077.1 GCA_011371465.1 Gammaproteobacteria bacterium
GATCGAACACCATCAGCGCAATCCGGATTTTGCGGAGGGCACCTGGGCGCTGGTGACGGTTGATCTGTCCAGATTGGCCAGCAAGGCAAAACGTATCAATATCACTTTGCCGGAGCGCGTGTTGGCACTGGTGGATGAGCAGGCCAGGCGTGATGGCGAATCACGATCGGGGTTACTGGCGCGCGCGGTGCTGGACTACATAGGGCGAAACAAGGTTGCATAACCATGTTCCGGTTCAGGCCCGATACACGTCACTGAAACCACTGCCAGCCATTCCAGCGCGGGCCAGGCCGCTTACATCCTGGGCAAGGCGTCCGCTACGCGGTTGGCGCTTTCCACGACCCGGTTGAAGACGGCCTTTGCCTTCGGAATACCGCCCAGCGGATAGGTACCGGAGTGGTGTGTCTCGAACGCCAGGCCCTCCACGGATTTTCCGTCCGGGCCGCGACCCTGCGCCGGGACTGCGTAGACCGTGATGACATCAATGTCCAGCAGAAAACGTATTTTTGCCTTGTACCCCCGGTAGGGTGTAAAGATGTCCTCGATTCTTTCGTCGGGAAATTCCTTTTCCATCGCATCGCGCATGATCAGCGTAGCGTCTTCCATGCTGATGGGGTAGACCTGCGTCGACCCGGCCTTGCCGCCACCTTCCCGCGTGGAGTTGGTACCGGCACAGCCGGCCAGCAACAGGGTGAGCAGAAAACCGGCCAGGGCCGGGTATATACATGGTTTCATGGGTTCGTCTCCTCCAATACACACCCGGTCAGGTATCACAAAGCGCGCGCACACGCCGCTTGGCCGCCTCGACTTCCGCTTCACCTTCGGCCCCGATCAGCGCCTTCTTGGCCATGTAGCAGTCCGCAGCCGCTTTTCTGGCCCGGGCATCCAGGTGATGATCCTCCACGCCCGCGGAAGCAGACTCGCAATAGGTGTCCGAAACCCTTCTCAGGTTGGCGTGTCTGGCCGTCGCCTCGATCGCCACGCAGTCGCCCACGCGGATTCCGGTCTGGTCCGTGATGATATGAATCTCTTCATCCCTGACGGTATCGATGGTGTAACGGGTGCCCTTCATCCGCCACTCACCCAGGGCTTCCACCCCGGCGCCAAGTACCGCGCCGGTCACCACGTTCCCCGTCCGACTGCCGGAGTTATAGATAGCCGCTCCCAGCGTACCGCCGATCAGCGTGGCCTCGCCAACGTGGTTCTTTACATCGACGGCTTTTTCCGCAGCAACCCGCCCGTACTGGATATTCATGGTATCGCCTGGCGCAGCTGCAACATTACAGGCCAGCAGCATCGCGCTAAAAACAAGCGGGTACCGGATGATGCCGGGATCACGCCGGAATATGTGCTCACTCATGCAACACTCCTTCAGCATGCATACATGATAAAACCACGGCCGCCCTGCTTCAGCTGGTAATGGGCCGGGCCGGTAGTATTTGGGACTTGCCAGCCTGCTCAGTCAAAATAAAAAAGGGCCCCAATGGGCCCTTTTTTTATTTGGCGGAGGAGGAGGGATTCGAACCCTCGATACGCGGTTAGCGTATACACACTTTCCAGGCGTGCTCCTTCAACCACTCGGACACCCCTCCGGAACTTTCACATTGTTAACCCGTTATGCAGTCACGGCGCGTACAGAGCGGAGCACGCACGCGTGCTCGTTATTCGTCGCTACGCTCCTCACCCCTGCGGGGCCGCCTGCGGCGTTCTCTCGGCTAAGGCCTCGAGTCAACCACTCGGACACCCCCGGAAGACGCGGCAGATTATACCAGTTCATGCCGCTGTGCAACGCGGATTACTGGACTATACGGGGCGGGTAGCGCTTGGGCGGGCGCTTGCCGGCGCGCTGGGCTTTTTCCCGGGAGCGCTCGGTGAGCCGGCCGGACAGGCCGTGCAGGGTTTCTGCGGCGGCCAGATACTCCTTGGCCACCTCGGCGATTTTGCGGCGCTGGGAGCGGGCCTCGTCGCGCAGGGCGTCAAAGGCCCGGATGGCGGTCATGTTGCAGCGCTCCATCAGAATGCCGACCACCATGCTGATCTCGCGCCCCTGTGACAGCGCCTTGTCCATCTGTTCCATGGATTCCCTGAGGTGGCGCATGTCTTCGGCGCGGGTGAGCGCCGATCGCACGGCGGGCACCAGCTGCTCGATGTCCAGGGGTTTGACCAGGTAGGCCAGCGAACCGGCGTCGGTGGCGCGCTGCACCATTTCCTCTTCTCCGTAGGAGGTCAGGGAAATGAAAGGCAGGTCTTCCTCTTTCAGGGCGGCGGCCACTTCGAAACCGTCTTTCAGTGGCATGCGCAGGTCCAGGATGGCCAGGTCGGGCCGGTGTTCCAGGGCCAGCTTTTCAGCCTCGTCACCATTGTGCGCCTGAATCACTTCAAACCCGGCCGACTGCAGGCCGCCGGTAATCATATCCAGGTCATCCGGATTATCATCGGCAACCAGGATGCGGAATGGACTCATCGCGTAAAACCCTCATAACGCTGTAGACGAATGCACAGCCACTGTGCTTTCCGTCACTCTAGAATAATGCAACCGGAATTGCCACTGTTACCGGCAGGCGGCCGGGGCAGGCGCTATTTGACCACTTTCAGTGAAGGGCGTGCGTCGGGCTTCGGCCCGGAGTCATCCGGTTCCGGTTCTTCGTCTTCGTTGAACATCATGCCCCGGCCGTTCTCCCGGGCGTAGATCGCCAGCACGGCACTCACCGGGAACGAGATCAGTTGCGATACGCCGCTGAAGCGCGCCAGGAAGGTCACTTCTTCGTTGGTGATCCGCAGGCCTTCCACCGCGTGCGGCCCGATATTCAGCACGATCTTGCCGTCCTGGATAAAATTGCGGGGGACTTCCACGCCGGGCGCTTCGCCATTCACAAGCAGATGGGGGGTCAACTGGTTATCGAGCAACCATTCGTTGATGGCCCGTATCAGGTAGGGGCGGTTGGGTGTCACAGTGAACTACTGCAGGCGCGAATTTACTCGCACAGTTCCCGCTCGACCTCAGTCAGGCTGGCCTGGAACGACTCGCGCTCAAACAGGCGCCTGGCATAGTCCATCACCGGGGCTGCCTGTGAGGGCAGCTCGATGCGATAGTATTTCAGTCGCCACAGGACCGGCGCAATGGTGGCATCCACCAGCGAAAAATCGTCGCTCAGGAAATACGGCCTGGCGGCAAACACTTCAGCGCTGGAAGCAAGGCTGTCGCGCAGCGTCTTGCGGGCTTTGGCCGCGACTTTCTCCGTTCCGGATTCCAGGTCGCCCAGCAGGGAGTACCAGTCCCGCTGGATGCGGTACAGGGCCAGGCGGCTGCGAGCACGCGACACCGGGTCGACCGGCATCAGCGGCGGGTGCGGGAAACGTTCATCCAGGTACTCGGTAATCACCTGCGGGTCGTACAGCACCAGTTCGCGATCGACCAGGGTGGGCACACTCTGGTACGGGTTCAGGTCGATCAGGTCTTCCGGCAGGTTATCCGGGTCGACGTTCACGATTTCGACGGTAATCCCCTTCTCTGCGAGCACCATGCGCACGCGATGACTGTGCGGACAACTCGCATTGGAAAACAGTGTCATCACCGAACGGCGATTGGCGATTACAGCCATTAATTCTCTCCAGTCTCAGGGACAGGTCTAGTGAACGTCTTTCCAGTACTCTTTCTTGAGCAGGTAGGCAAAGATGAAGAACACGAGCAGGAACAGCAGGACCTTGATACCCAGGCTCTGGCGCTGCTGTTTGATCGGCTCGCCCATGTAGGCGAGGAAATTGACCAGGTCCCGTACCGTGCGGTCGAACTCGGCAGGCGTCTGGCTGCCCGCCTTTTCCAGTTCCAGACCTTCCAGCACCTGGTGTTCGTGACCCTCGTCGTCGACCACGGTTTCATAGACCGCTTTCTGCGTGCCCTGCAACTGCCACAGCACGTTGGGCATACCGACGTTGTTGAACACCTGGTTGTTTACGCCAAAGGGACGTGAATCATCCTGGTAGAAGGTACGCAGGTAGGTGTACAGCCAATCGATGCCACGCACGCGGGCCACCAGGGTCAGGTCGGGCGGCGCGGCGCCAAACCATTTCTTGCCCATCTCCCGGGTCATGGAGATATCCATCTGGTCACCGATCTTCTCGCCGGTGAACATCAGGTTCTGGATGATGTCGTCATCGCTGATCCCCAGGTCACGGCCGAGGCGGTTGTAACGCTCGTACTTCGCTGAATGACAGCCCATGCAGTAGTTGACGAAGGTTCTCGCCCCGCGCTGCAGCGACTCCTTGTTGGTCGGATCGATGTTGGCCCTGTCCAGGTGCACGCCGCCACCACTGGCCAGTGCGATCACAGGAGACACCAGAAGCAAAACAGATAACAAGTATTTTTTCATTGGATCGTTACCCCGTTACCCTGTCCGGAACCGGCTTGGTCGAATCTATCTTGGTATAGATCGGCATCAGCAGGAAGAAGGCGAAATACACCGCAGTACCTATCTGCGCCATCATCGTCTTGGTATCGGTCGGCGGTTGTGTACCCAGCCAGCCAAGCGTGATAAACGCGACCACGAACAGTGCCAGCATGGTCTTGCAGATCGGTCCGCGATAACGGATGGACTTCACCGGGCTGCGATCCAGCCACGGCAGGAAGAACAGGATCACCACGGCGGCACCCATCACGATGACCCCCAGGAACTTGGCGCTCAAGGGTCCGATATCGATGGTCACGGCGCGCAACATGGCGTAGTACGGCGTGAAGTACCAGACCGGTGCGATGTGTTCCGGGGTCTTGAGCGGGTCGGCCGGTTCAAAGTTCGGCGACTCGAGGAAATACCCCCCGCCTTCCGGGACAAAGAACATCACGAAGGAGAAGAACATCAGGAACACCACCACGCCGACGATATCCTTGACGGAATAGTAGGGATGGAAGGGAATGCCGTCTTTGGGAATCCCGTTCTCGTCCTTGTTTTTCTTGATCTCGATACCGTCGGGGTTGTTGGAACCCACTTCGTGCAGCGCCAGGATGTGCACCACCACCAGGATGGCCAGCACGAAGGGCACGGCAATGACGTGCAGCGCGAAGAAGCGGTTCAGCGTGACATCCGAGATGACGAAGTCACCGCGTATCCACAGGGAAAGATCGTCGCCGATGACCGGGATGGCGCCGAACAGCGAGATGATAACCTGTGCGCCCCAGTAGGACATCTGGCCCCAGGGCAGCAGGTAACCGAAGAAGGCTTCCGCCATTAGCGCCAGGTAGATCATCATGCCGAAGATCCACAGCAGCTCGCGCGGCCCCTTGTAGGAGCCATACAGCAGGCCACGGAACATGTGCAGGTAGACCACGATAAAGAACGCGGAAGCACCGGTGGAGTGCATGTAGCGAATCAGCCAGCCCCAGTCCACGTCGCGCATGATGTACTCGACGGAGGCAAACGCCTGGGTGGCGTCCGGCTTGTAGTTCATGGTCAGGAAGATGCCGGTGATGATCTGCAGCACCAGCACCAGCAGGGCAAGGGAACCGAAGAAATACCAGAAGTTGAAGTTCTTCGGCGCGTAGTACTTGGAGAGGTGCTCTTCCCACATTTTGGTCAGCGGGAAGCGTGCATCGATCCAGTCACGGAAGTTGACTAGCATACCCATCAGGCGGCTCCTCCGTCTTCACCAATGAGAACCAGCGTTTCGCTGATATACGTGTGGGGTGGAACTTCGAGATTGAGCGGTGCGGGAACACCCTTGAACACGCGCCCGGCCAGGTCGAAACGGGAACCGTGACAGGGGCAGAAGAAGCCGCCCTTCCAGTCCGGGTCGTAGGGTTGCGGCAGGGCTTCAGGCACGAAACTGGGGGAACAACCCAGGTGGGTACAGATGCCGACGGCCACCAGCACTTCCGGCTTGATGGAGCGGGTGCCGTTCTGCGCGTACTCGGGCTGCTGTGGGTCGACCGAGGCCGGATCGCGCAGGCGATCGTCCAGGCTCGGCAGGGCTTCCAGCATTTCCGGGGTGCGTTTCAGGATCCACACCGGCTTGCCGCGCCACTGCACGCGGATCATCTGGCCTTCCTCGAGCTTGCTGATGTCCGCTTCAACCGGCGCACCGGCGGCCTTGGCCCGTTCGCTGGGCATCCATGAGGCCACAAAGGGCACCGCCGTATAGACCGCACCTACGGTACCTACCACCGTCGTTGCGGCTATCAGGAACCGGCGTTTACTGGTATCTACTGTGTCACCACTCATTCCAGGGTCTCCACACAAAAATCACCGGCTTACATTCACTTAGCGGAACCGCTACCACCGATAAATATTAGAATATTCAGATATTCAAACCCACGTTCGAATAGCGGGCATAGCATGTCGGATGTGCCCGTCAAGGTCAAGTGACAGCCGGGGTAAAAATGCCCTGTCGGACAAAAACTTCACACAGGATTATCTATATCGATAAAAGTGTGTTCAATGGAAAAGCGCCCGGCCAGGTGCTCGCCCAGCGCCTGCACGCCGTAGCGCTCGGTGGCGTGGTGGCCGGCCGCGAAGTAGTGGATGCCGTATTCGCGCGCGATGTGCACACTGGGCTCGGAAATCTCGCCGCTGATAAAGGCGTCCAGGCCCAGTCGGGCCGCCGCCTCCAGGTAGGATTGGGCCGCGCCGGTACACCAGCCGATGCGCTGCACCGCCGCCCGGTCGCCGGCGATCCACTGTGCGGCACGTCCCAGCGCCTGCTGGATGCGCGCGGCGAGATCAGCCGGGGCCAGCGGCTGCTCCAGGGTGCCGTAGCAGGCCAGTTCCGGTCCCTGCCCGTCGCCGAAACGTCCCTCCTCCGCCAGCCCCAGCCGCCGGGCGAGCCGGGCATTATTGCCCAGCTCGGGGTGGGCATCGAGCGGCAGGTGGTAGGCCAGCAGGCTGAGTTCGTGACCCAGCAGCGCCCGGATGCGACGCTGTTTCATCCCGGTGATGCGGGCATCCTCGCCTTTCCAGAAAAACCCGTGGTGCACCAGCAGCAGATCCGCCTGCTGCGCAATCGCCGCGTCGATCAGCGCCTGGCTGGCCGTCACGCCACTGACGATCCGGCGCACCGGGTCACGACCCTCGACCTGCAGACCATTCGGACAGTAGTCCCGGAAGGCCCCGGCCTCCAGCAGGCGATCACAGTAGCTAACCAGTTCCTCGAGACCCGCCAATTGCACTACTCCCCGCCAGTGTATAATCCAGCGCCATGAATATACGTGATACGGTTTCTTTTTTCCTGCAGGCGGCGACGGTCGGGATTGTGGCTGCCTTTTTGCTGTTGCTGTTCAAACCGGACTGGTTCGAGCCGGGCAGCCCGGTGATCGAGATCCAGCGGGCACCGGAACACCCGGCGACCGGCCGGTCCGCCCCGCCCTCCATCCACCCGGCCTCCTATGCCGATGCAGTCGAACCGGCTGCAAAGGCCGTGGTCAACGTCTACACCTCCAAGGTCATTACGCGCAAGCGCCACCCGCTGCTCGACGACCCCCTGTTCCGGCACTTTTTCGGCGATCAGCTGGGCACGCCGCGCAAGCGCACCCAGACCAGCCTGGGCTCCGGTGTCATCGTTTCCCCGCAGGGGTATGTACTGACCAACAACCACGTCATCGCCGGCGCTGACGAGATCCAGGTGCTGCTGCAGGATGGCCGCAGTTCACCGGCCACGGTGGTGGGCGTGGACAAGGACACCGACCTCGCCATCCTGCACATAAAGCTGGACAACCTGCCTGCCATCGCCATCGGCTCCACCGCCGATCTCCGCGTCGGTGATATCGCGCTGGCCATCGGCAACCCGTTCGGGGTGGGCCAGACGGTAACCCTGGGTATTATCAGTGCCACCGGCCGCAACCAGCTGGGCATCAACCGCTACGAGGATTTCATCCAGACCGACGCGGCCATCAACCCGGGCAACTCCGGTGGTGCGCTGATCAACGCCTGGGGTGAACTGATCGGGATCAACACGGCCATCTACAGCCGCTCGGGCGGATCACAGGGCATCGGTTTCGCCATCCCCGCCGACCTGGTATCCAATGTCATGAAGCAGATCATCGAACAGGGGCACGTGGACCGCGGCTGGCTGGGCATCGAGGCACAGGACCTGACGCCGTCGCTGGCGCGCAGCTTTGGTGTCGATGATATTCACGGTCTGCTGATTGCCGGTGTACTGCGCGGCGGCCCGGCTGACCGGGCCGGCATCCAGCCCGGCGATGTCATCGAACGGATCAACGGCAAGGAAGTATTGAACTCACGCGCCGCCATGAGCGATATCGCCCAGTCCGGCCCGGACAGTCAGCTGGAGATCGAGGGTATCCGCGAGGGGCAGCGCTTCCACACTACCGTGGTCACCGGCCGCCGCCCGGAATCCGTGGACGAGTGAGGCCTAACGTGCTGCCTGCTTTTTGCGCGCGATATAGTCGTCCAGCTGTTGTTTGGTGACCGGCCCGACCTGGCGTGCCACGGGTGAACCATCGGGCGCAATGATATAGGTCGTGGGCAGGCCCGGTACCGGTCCCAGCGGGGTCGTCGACAACGGCTCGGAGCGCAGCACCGGGTAACTGATCATGAAAGAATCGACGAAGGCAGCCAGCTGTTCGTCCCCCACGTCTTCCAGGTTGATGCCGAGCACCACCGCGTCCTTGTCCTTGTGGCTGTCGTGAAAATTCACCAGGTCAGGGATCTCTTCCTGGCAGGGTGGGCACCAGGTAGCCCAGTAGTTCACGATCACCCACTTGCCCTTGTAATCTGCCAGGGCGTGCATCTTCCCGTCCAGGTCCGGCAGTTGATAATCGACCGGCTCGGCCTGTACAGCCGACGCAAACAGCAAAGCTAAAACCACCAATAAACGCATTATATATTCCTCAACCCGGTCAACATGGTTCTTTGTGCCGGCAATGACTAAACTTGGGTATACGAATCACCCGCCCTGGTAATTACCCCGTTACCGGAGACTCAGGACACTATGACCACAATTCTTCAGGAAGATTTCATCCAGTCTCTGCATAATGCCCTGCAGTATATTTCATACTACCACCCGATGGACTTCGTGCGCGCCCTGCACAGCGCCTGGGAGAAAGAAGCGTCACCGGCAGCGCGCGACGCCATTGCGCAGATCCTGATCAATTCGCGCATGTGCGCCGAAGGCCACCGGCCGATCTGCCAGGACACAGGGATCGTTACGGTTTTCCTCGAAATCGGCATGGACGTGCGCTGGAACAGCCGGATGGGGGTGGAAGACATGGTCAACGAAGCGGTGCGGCGCGCCTACCGGGACCCGGACAACCCCTTACGGGCCTCCATTGTGGCCGACCCGGCCGGGAAACGCAGCAACACCGGTGATAACACCCCCGCCGTCATCCACATGAAAAGCGTGACCGGCGACCGGGTTTCCGTCACCGTCGCGGCCAAGGGCGGCGGTTCGGAAAACAAGGCCCGTTTTGCCATTCTCAACCCCAGCGACAGCGTCGCCGACTGGGTGGTGGGCCAGGTGCCCGGCATGGGCGCGGGCTGGTGCCCGCCGGGCATCCTCGGCATCGGCATCGGCGGGACCGCGGAAAAAGCCATGCTGCTGGCCAAACAGTCGCTGCTGGCCCCGATCGACATCCAGACGCTGCGCGAGCGCGGCGCGGCCAACCGCGCCGAGGAACTGCGCCTGGAGATCTACGAGCGGGTAAACCGGCTGGGTATCGGCGCCCAGGGGCTGGGCGGCCTGACCACCGTGCTCGACGTCAAGGTGCTGGATTACCCCACCCACGCCGCTTCCCTGCCGGTCGCCATCATCCCCAACTGCGCCGCCACCCGGCACCTGCACCTGGAGCTGGACGGCAGCGGCGCCGTGTTCCCGGAACCCCCGGCCCTCAGCGACTGGCCGGTGATCGAGCAGGACACCACCACCCCGGCGCGCAGCGTCCACCTGGACGAACTGGACGGCACCGCCGTACAGGACTGGAAACCGGGGGAAACCCTGCTGCTCAGCGGCCATCTGCTGACCGGCCGGGACGCGGCGCACAAACGCATCGTGGAGACCCTGAACCGGGGTGAGGCCCTGCCGACAGGCCTGGATTTCCACAACCGGTTTATCTATTACGTGGGCCCGGTCGACCCGGTGCACGGCGAGGCCGTGGGTCCGGCCGGGCCCACCACGGCCACCCGCATGGACAAGTTTACCGATCAGATGCTGGAGCAGACCGGCCTGATCGGCATGATCGGCAAGGCCGAACGCGGCCCGGCGGCCATTGAATCCATCCGTAAACACCGCGCGGTGTACCTGATCGCCACGGGTGGCGCGGCCTACCTGGTGTCGAGGGCGGTACAGTCCGCACGGGTAGTCGCCTGGCCGGAACTGGGCATGGAAGCCGTGTTCGAATTCGAGGTCAGGGACATGCCGGTCACGGTCGCTGTCGATTCCCGGGGGGAATCCGTGCACCAGACCGGGCCGGCGCTGTGGAAACAACGCATTGCGGGCATTCCGGTCACGACGGAATAGTCCAGGAATCGCTGCGCAGTCCGATACAGGGGGAGTCTACACACCAGGCCCCGTTCCGTGTCCAACCTGCAACTGACCATTCCAGCTCAGGATCATGACCGCTCCAGCGTCAGAATCAAGCCGCGCGAGGTACAGGCATGGCTGGAAGACCTGCCCTACCTGGACCTGGAGCGCGCGGCACGGCTGGCCAGCGAGCAACTGCGTCTGCTCAACCGGCAGACCCTGCCGGGCGCCGCCAGAACCGAAATATTGTGTGAGTTTCTGGGAACTTACCATAGACTCAGCGATTCCATGCCAGGTCACCAGGTAGCTGGTGAGACCCTCCGCCAGCTACTCAAACGACTCTGCCAGGACCTGGCCTTCGGTTTCAAGATCGTGGTCAACGACCTGTCCGGGAAACGCCGGGGTTTCCGGGAAACCCGCACGCTGGCGCTGGCCCTGCTGGGCGCCATCTATACCCTGGGGCTGCAGCTGACCTATTACTACCGGAATTACCAGCGCGCACCGCGCGCCCTGTGGA
The DNA here is from genome assembly GCA_011371465.1 of Gammaproteobacteria bacterium. Taxonomy (GTDB): domain Bacteria; phylum Pseudomonadota; class Gammaproteobacteria; order DSM-19610; family DSM-19610; genus Thiogranum. Next base: position 10,982 of record DRQL01000077.1, read on the forward strand.
GCGAATGCCTGGCGCTGTACCGGTACGCCTGGCAAACCGGGCGCGAGCACTACTCGGCCAGCCTGCCGGGCTGCGGTGACCGGCAAATCGATGTCGTGTTCCGGCAGATCGCCCTGTTGCGCCTGGCGGATCCCTACCAGCTGCCCGCCGGCATGCTGGCGGCACTGCAGCACTACTTCAGCATCCACTCGGCGTTGAGCGGTATCGATAACGAGCCCCAGCCTGATCACAGCTGTTTCGAACTGCGCGATCGTCACGATGAGCGCGAACCGGACCTGGACAGCGCCCTGTTCCTGGACGTTACGGAGCTGATGGAACGCGTTGAGGAAGATATCGACCGGCTGAAACAGCACGGGCAGGCGCAGGCGGCAGGCCTGCCGCCTGAAATTCCCGCGCTGCCGCTGCTGCATACCCTGCAGCAAATACTGGCACACTGGCGTAATCAACCCACGCGCCAGGCAGAGCGCGAGGAAACCCTTGCGCGACTCGAACTGGTCACCGGCCTCGACGCCGCCTATTGCGTCATCAACCAGGACCGCTGGTTCGATCCCGCGTTGTACCTGGCGCCCGGTCGCGACGATGTCATCGACCTGGGTACCGCCCCTGCACCCGACCAGCACCCCCAACAGGGCGCGCCCGACACCATCCCGTGCACCAGCATCAACCGCAGCAGCGGTGGTCTGGCACTGCGTTACCGCGGCCCACAGCCGGTTCACCCGCGCGTAGGACAACTGGTCGCGGTGCGCCGGCTTGGCAGTGGCCCCGGTGGTGGCTGGGTGATTGCGGTAAGCCGCTGGCTGGTGGAACCGGAATCCGGTTCGGGTTTCGACCTCGGCCTGCAGTACGTGGCGCGCGAACCCCGTCCCGTGGTGATTCGCATCCTGGATACCACGGGCCTGGGAGGTGCATTTCAACCGGCCATTGCCGCCGTGCAGAAACGCGGGCAGCAACGGGTCCATACCCTGTTCACACGGGGCGGGGAAGTCCGGGTGGGCGATACCCTGACCCTGTATGAGAAAAGCGGACAGCAGCAGGTGCGCTGCACGGAATTACTCGAATCCGGCCCCGGTTTCGAGCGCCTGATCCATGAACCCGTCGATGCGAGCGACGGTGAAGGCTGAAAGGATTTTACGGTTCGCCAAAAAATCAAAAGCCCGACCGGGCTTTGGCTGACATCAAACGCCGTACCGAATTTTTACTGCAGATCGAGACTGCCGCCGAGGTAGTTGCGGTCACTCTCCTCGACCACGCCGATCGACCAGGCGCCGCGATTGCGGGCATGGTCGATCGCCGCCTGGGCGTCCGCCGCTGACGGGTTACGGTCAACGGTGAAATTCTGCCCGGGGTAAATCAGGTCCGCGTCCTTGATCTGGTCGCGGTTGGCCTTGTAGATCAGCGGCCACTGGTAGGGATTGTTGTAAGTCTCGGCACGGCCGGAAATCGACCACAGGCTGTCACCCCGCACCACTTCGTACTGAACCGAAGCGGCGCGGATTTCCGTCATCAGGGGCGTCAGCAGATCGTATGCCTTGCGCCCTTCGGCGTTGCGAATGGCCTTGTCGGCATCGGACAACGCGTTGGTCTGGTTGGCATTGAGACCCTGAATGGCACTGGCCTCGTCAAACATGACCTTGGCCTTTTCCAGGTAGTACTGGTTGACAGCCAGTTCCGCCTGGTTACGCGCCTTGTTGGCCAGCTTGATGGCGAGCGATTTCTGGCCTTCCGGGGAAGCGGCTTCGTCTTCGGCCTGCTTCAGGTATTTTTCCGTATCACGCCAGATCCAGTCCAGCGCCTTGGCCTTGGCAATGGCAGCCTTGGCAGCGTCGATGGCCTGCGTGACTTCTGCATTCTGATCACCGGCACCCTCCGGCGGAGTCGAGGCACAGCCCACAACCAAACCCAGCACGAGTGCCAGTGGAACCAGTCGCTTGCCAAATACTGTTCTTTTCATGAAATCTCTCCGCTAGTGGTTGATCCATTAAGACTTTTTACGTCTTTTTATACCGGCCCGAAGCTAACACCCCGCTTCACGCCATGTCAAGTTACACGCTCCGCCGCTGTGATGATCCGGCTGTCTTCCCGAAAAGACGCAGCAGCCGGGAAATAATTCCTTCCGGCAGGCAATACCTACTGCGCCTCCGCGCGCTGGGCAGCCTCACGCGCCCGCACGGCCTCGTCACGTGCCGCGGCCGCTCTGCGCCTGGCCTTGCCGAAATGACGCTCGTTCAGCAACTGCTCGGCCGTTTTCAGCAGCTCCTGCGCCTTGTGATACTGCTCGGCGGCATGCCGCTCGGCACCGGCGATACGCGCGGCGTCAATCGCCTGGCGTGCCTCGCTCATTTCCTGTACCGGCGCCGAACCACAGGACATGCCCAGCACCAGTACCAGCAACACCAGCGGAACGCGCCACAGTTTCGTAAAGCGGGACTGGAAACCGGTGTGGCGTAAGGTGTGCTCAGGCATGTGTGACGCTAAAAGAAGGTATGGGGTACACGCTAGCACCGAGTCCGGAAAGGGTCAAGAAAGCATGCTTGCGTTGGACCGCCGCTCCCGGATACCGCAGAATATGCGTTCGCCAAACACGCCGAGGAAAGCGCGCCATGCCTGACATCACCATCTACCACAACCCGCGTTGCAGCAAGTCCCGCCAGACCCTGGAACTGCTGGGGACCCGGGGTGTGGAACCGGAAATTGTCGAGTACCTGAAGACACCGCCCGATGCAGAACAACTGGTGGAAATCCTGGACCTGCTTGGCCTGCAACCGCGCGAACTGATGCGCACCAGCGAGGCCGAGTACCGCGATAACGGGCTGGATAACCCGGAGCTGTCACGCGCGCAGCTCATCCAGGCCATGGTCGACCACCCCAGGCTGATTCAGCGCCCGATCGTGCTGTGTAACGGCAGGGCTGCGCTGGGACGCCCCCCGGAAAGCGTGCTGGAGATTCTGTAGTGGCCGATATACTGGTGCTGTACTACAGCCGCTACGGCGCCACCGAAAAAATGGCGCAGCTGGTTGCGCGCGGCATCGAGGAAGTCGAAGGCATGCAGGCCCGCCTGCGTACCGTGCCGGCCGTATCGACGGTTTGCGAAGCCACCGAGGACAGCATTCCCGACAGCGGCGCACCCTATGCGACGCCGGACGACCTGCGCGAGTGCACGGCACTGGCGCTGGGCAGCCCGACCCGCTTCGGTAACATGGCCGCGCCGCTCAAATATTTCCTCGATGGCACCGGCAGCCTGTGGCTGGGGGCCGAGCTGGCCGGTAAACCGGCGGCCGTGTTCACATCGACCTCGTCCATGCACGGCGGCCAGGAGACCACCCTGCTGTCCATGATGCTGCCGCTGCTGCACCACGGCATGCTGCTGCTGGGCATTCCCTACAGCGAAACCGACCTGCTGCACACGGATGCCGGCGGCACACCCTACGGCGCCAGCCACCTGGCCGGCACCGACAGCAAAAAGCCGTTGACCGAAGCCGAACAGCGCCTGTGCCGGGCGCTGGGCAGGCGACTGGCTGAAACCACCGTCAAACTCACTTGAAATCCCGCCGCTACTACGCGCTGGCGCTGTTCGGCTATTTCGGCATCCTGCTGCTGCTGCCCGTCTGGTATGGCTGGCTGGCACCACCCAGTGTCCTGCCGCCCAGACTGGCGCTGGTAATACTGGGCCTGCCGCTGTTTGCGCCGCTGCGCGGCCTGCTGCACGCGCGCCCCTACACCATGGCCTGGAGCCTGTTCCTGTCTGTACTGTATTTTACGCATGGTGTAATGGAAGCCTGGAGCGACAGCGCTGCCCGCTGGCTGGGGCTGACCGAAGTCGCCCTGTCCCTGTGCTGGCTGGTGGGAGGCATCCTGTTCATCCGCGCCAGCAAAACTCGCCCCTCCCCATCGCAGGAGCGGTCGCCCTGACCGCGATTGCAACCGCAACCTTCACACCAAAGGGCAGCACCCGGGCAGGGGCACGCGCACCGGGACACCGGGTTACAAGCCCAGCACTGACTTCACGAACGGCACCGTCAGCTTTCTTTGCGCCACCAGGGAGGCTTCGTCCAGCCGGTCCAGCAGTTCGAACAAGGCCGGCAACTCACGCGGCAGGCGCCGCAACAGGTAGCGGCCGGTCTCGGCGGGCATCTCGCAGCCGCGCTGGCTGGCGCGTTGCTGCAGGGCCGCGAGTCGCTGTTCGTCATTGAGCGGCTGCAGCTGGTAGACCAGCCCCCAACCCAGCCGGGAAGCCAGGTCCGGCAGCGCGAAAGCGAGACCGGCAGGCGCCGAGCGACTGCTGACAAGGAGATTGCCACCACGCTCGCGGATGCGGTTATACAGGTTGAAAAGCGCTTCTTCCCAGGCCCGATCGCCAGCGATGCAATGCACATCATCGATACAGACCAGCTGGTAGTTCTCCCAGTCTTCCAGCAACTCGGGGGATAGTCCGGCAAGCGTTGCAAGCGATACATAGGTCACTGTCCGGCCGTGCTCCGCCGCCAGGTGGCAGGCGGCCTGCAACAGGTGGCTTTTACCGCAACCGGCGGCACCCCAGAGCAGGAAAAACGGCTCGCCCGTGCCGGCGGCGGTCTGTTTCAGCTGGTCGACCGCTTCCTGGTTCGGTCCCGCCAGGAAACCGGAAAAGCGCGCGGACGCCCGCATCTGCAGGCCAAGCGGCAGTTGCCGGTTCATCGGTTCAACCGCGCGCGGCGCGTCCAGGTGACCACGTAATCCAGCCCGCTCCAGATCACGCTGACGGTGACTGCCCAGATCAGCCAGTCGATCCACTGCGCCTGGCCCCAGTCGGTTGCCTGGTAAACGATCACCAGCAATACCAGCAGGATCTGCAGCAGGGTATTGAGCTTGCTGATCAGCGTCGGCTCGGCCTCCAGGCGTCGAATGCGGAAGTTATAGGCCACCGCGCCACCGACAATCAGCAGATCCCGGGTCAGTACCAGCACCAGCAACCAGGATGGCAGCAGGCCGTTCCAGGCCAGCACGGCGTAGCAGGTGACCAGCAGGAACTTGTCCGCCAGCGGGTCGAGCAGGGCCCCCAGCCGGCTGGTCCAGCCAAATCGCTTGGCCAGGAATCCGTCCACGGCGTCCGAAGCGCCGGCCACGAAAAACAGCAGCAGCGCCAGGTTGTATTGCTCCACCATC
>DRQL01000078.1 GCA_011371465.1 Gammaproteobacteria bacterium
AGGGGCAGGTTCCGTAGCGGCAGGTTCGGCAGCGGCAGGTTCGGCAGCGGTTTCCGGGGCAGGGGTGTCGTCCGTGGCTGCCGCAGTCGCTGGTTCTTCTGTGACCACGATTTCTGCCGGTGCGGGGGGCGAGGCGTGTACTGCGGCGTCGGGCTGCACAGCGGCCGGCGCAGGCAGCGGGCCGTTGTCAGTGTCGGGGGCGGTCGGTGGTTCGACAGGGGCTTCCCGGGTGGCAGGCCCGGTTGGGGCGGCATTCAGGTCGGCTGCCACCTCGGCAAGAGGACTGGTCCCGGTGTCAGGTCGGCCCGTCTCCGTCGCGGTGGCGGCTGATTCCTGTCGTTCGGGCGGTGTGGCAGGAGTGGCAGGCGGCGTGGGCGGTGCGAGTGGCGCAGGCTCCGGGAGCGCCAGCGGTCTCTCTTCCATCGGGACCTGTGCAACGGGCGTCTGTTGGGTGGCCGGAGGGTAAAAACGCTGCCAGCCCAGCCAGATCGCCACCACCAGGACAGCGGCGATACCCAGCACCGGCAACAGCGCGCCCCTCTTGCGCGGCTGCTTGCGCCGGTGCCCCCGTTTACTGCCGGCCCGGGCCTGGTGTTCCAGCAGGGCCTCGTGGGCCAGCCGGTTGATCGCTGCCGGACGGCCGTCCGATGCCTTGCAGATGGCACGGATTTCGGTTGCCGTAAACGGGTTTTCGCCGCTGTAGCCGGCGACCGCGAGCCGGTACGTGAGGTAGGCGGCGGTTTCTTCTTCCGACATGCGCGGCATTTCCAGCAACTGGGTAGTGAACGGCAGCTGCCTTTGTTCAAATGCCTGCCGGTGCTGCTGTTGTGCTTCCGGGCTGCCGGACAGGATCAGCCGAACCCGGTTCGCCTGCCCCGATTCGAGCAGGGCGCAGAGGCGTTCAAAAGCATCGTCATCCAGCTGTTCCGCGGCATCGATCACGATGACCAGTAACTGCGAGTTGTCGGTTCGAGCAGCCCATTCGCTGATCAGTTCCTGTTCACTGGCCGGCGCGGCACTGTTGAGGGCGCTGGCGAGGTATTCCGGGAAGCGGGCAAACTCGTCACCGTTCAGTACGCACAGGTGCCACTGGCTACCGGCCTGGCTGACGAAGCGGTCCAGCAGGGTGGACTTGCCACTGCCGGCAGGGCCGGAGACGAGGATCACGGACTCACCGAACTGGGTCAGGTGGGAGAGCAGGTCGAGACGCTGCATCAGCGTCGTGCCGCCGTAGAAGAAGCGTTGGTCGAGGGTGTTCTCGAAAGGCGCGGTGTTCAAAGAGAAGCTGTCCATGTAGCTTCCCGTACCAGGTGCTGCCGCAAAGTCTTTCACGACCCGGCCTGCATGAATACCACCTGGTAGCCTTTTTTCAGTTGCGCATCCCGTATTGCCATCATGGCCTTTTCAGCGCTCTCCCGGTCGACATAGTGATCCCGTATCACGCGACCGCCGGAACCCTGGAAACCCCACTCGCGTACCAGCGTCCAGCCTTCGAGCAGGTCTTCCTGCAGGTGCAGGTGGTAGAACTTCGGTGGGCCGGCAGCGCCGGGCGGAATCTGCATGTAAATGCGCATGGCGTATTTCTGAATCCAGCCCCCGGATCAAGTCAGCTCTCCCGGGTGATAGACCCGTGCGTGTTCCTTGATCGCGTAGCGATCCGTCATGCCGGCTATATAGTCGGCAACGGCCCGCGCCTGCCCGCTGTCACCCGACTGCTCCCTGAGCGCGGCAACCTTGAGCTGCGCTTCGTCCGGCATCAGCCGCGGGTCGTTGAAGAAGGCTTCAAACAGGGCGCGTATGACCCGCTCTGCCTTGGCGCTCATGCGGTGCACGCGGTAATGGCGGTAAAGGTGCCGACGCAAAAAACGCTTCAGTTCCAGGTTGAGTTCGCGCATCCGGTCACTGAAGGCAACCAGGGCTTCCGGGTGCCGGCGAACCGCTTCCAGGCTGGCGGGCGCATGCAATTCGAGTCTCGATATACTGGTCTGCACCAGGTCGGTCACCTGACGGTTAATGAGTCGACGCACGATTTCATGGATGATACGACGTTGTGACAGTTGCGGGTAGAGCTGTTTCACTTCCTCGTACTGCTCGTTGAACAGGCGCACCTCGTTCAGTTGCTCGATGGTGATCAGCTCGGCGCGCAGTCCGTCGTCCACGTCGTGGCTGTTATAGGCGATCTCGTCCGCCAGGTTGGTGAGCTGCGCTTCCAGGCCCGGCTGCTGGCCGTTCAGGAAGCGTTCACCGACCGGGCCGAGTTCGGCGGCGTTTTTTACCGAGCAGTGTTTCAGGATGCCTTCGCGCGTTTCATAGGTCAGGTTCAGGCCGGGGAAGTCCGCGTATTTCTCCTCCAGTTCATCCACCACGCGCAGTGACTGCAGGTTGTGTTCGAAGCCCCCGTAGTTTTTCATGCAGGCGTTGAGGGCGTCCTGGCCGGCATGGCCAAACGGCGTATGACCAACGTCATGGGCCAGGGCAATGGCCTCGGTCAGGTCTTCGTTGAGTGCCAGGGCGCGGGCAATCGAGCGGGCGATCTGCGCGACTTCGATGGAATGGGTGAGGCGGGTGCGGAACAGGTCGCCTTCGTGGTTGACGAAGACCTGGGTCTTGTATTCCAGGCGCCGAAAGGCGGCCGCGTGGATAATACGGTCACGATCACGCTGGAACTCGCTGCGGTAGCTGGGCGGCGGCTCGCGGTAACGGCGCCCCCGGGAAACGGCATCCACCGTGGCGCAGGGTGCATAGCGCCCGGAGGTGTCCGGTTCAGGGCGGCGTGTATTCATGAGCCGGTGGGTGGCAGCCCGTGTTCCAGCGTCTGCTGCAGCAACCCGGTATCGAAATCGGAGCACACTTTTGCCCGGCCGATGGCATCCAGCAGGATCAGTCGCAGCCCGCTGTCCAGCGCCTTTTTGTCAACGGCCATCAATTCCAGGAACCGGTCGGCATTCATCCCGTCAGGCGCATCGACCGGCAAACGGGCCCGGGTCAACAGGGTGCGGATACGTTCCACATCCGCCGCACTGATCCAGCCGTGGCGTGCCGACAGGTCCGCTGCCATGGCCATCCCGGCACTGACGCCTTCGCCGTGCAGCCAGTTGCCGTAGCCCATGCCGGTCTCGATGGCGTGGCCGAAGGTGTGGCCCAGATTGAGCAGTGCACGTTTGCCGCTCTCGCGCTCATCGGCGGCAACGATATCCGCCTTGCAGCGGCAGGAGCGCTCAATGGCATGGATCAGGGCCTGCGTGTCGCGCGCCAGCAGCCGTTCCATGCTGGCTTCCAGCCAGCTGAAGAATTCAGCATCTTCGATCAGGCCGTACTTGACGACTTCCGCGATGCCCGCGGACAGCTGGCGGTCGTCCAGTGTGTCGAGGGTGGCGGTATCCGCCAGCACACAGCGCGGCTGGTGGAAGGCGCCGATCATGTTCTTGCCGAGACGGTGATTGACGCCGGTTTTGCCGCCCACCGATGAATCGACCTGGGCCAGCAGGGTGGTGGGGACCTGGATAAAATCCACGCCGCGCTGATAGCTGGCGGCCGCGAAGCCGGTCATGTCGCCAATGACGCCGCCACCCAGGGCCACCAGGCAGCAGTTGCGGTTGAAGCGCTTTTCCAGCAGGGCGTCAAAGATGCGGTTGAGGATGTCGAGCGTCTTGTACTCTTCGCCATCCGGCAGGATGACCTGTTCGAGCCGGTAGCCGGCCAGCGCTTCGCGCACGGTCTGCAGGTACAGCGGCGCAACGGTTTCGTTGCTGACCAGCATGACCTGGCGACCACGGATATGCGGCTGGTACAGCGCGGACTGCGAAATCAGTCCCGGGCCGATGTGGATGGGGTAGCTGCGCTCGCCAAGTTCAAGCTGCAGTGTCCTGTGCGTGGGTGTCATGGGTGAATTGTACTTAGTTTTCCTCGATATGCCGGACTATTTTTTTTACCACGTCCTGTACCCGGCAGCCGTCGGTGTCGATGGTCAGGTCGGCGATTTCACGGTACAGGGGGTCACGGACCGCCATCAGCTCGCGTAACACCGCTTCCGGGTTCTCTGTTTGCAGCAGCGGCCGGTTGCGGTCGCGGGCGGTGCGTTTCAGCTGCTGTTCGACCGATGTGTGCAGGTAGATCACCTGCCCGCGTGCGGCCAGGTGCTGGCGGTTTACGCTGCTGAGGATGGCGCCACCACCCGTGGCGAGCACGATGCCCCGCCTGCGCGTGAGCCGGTCGATCATCTCCTGCTCGCGCCTGCGGAATCCCTCTTCCCCTTCCAGTTCGAAGATCAGCGGGATATCGACACCGGTCTGCGCCTCGATGTTGCGGTCGCTGTCGATGAATTCCAGCCCCAGGATGCGCGCCAGCTGGCGGCCGATGGTGGATTTGCCGGCCCCCATGGGGCCGACCAAAAAAAAACTGCCCGACGGTTTCATGTCGGGCAGTTTTGCCAGAAAGTGAGCTCGGGTACAAGCGGGATTTAATAATCCACGTTCATACCCTGCTTGACGATTTTCGGGGTTACGAAAATCAGCAGCTCCTGTTTCTGGTCGGTCTTGGACTCGGTCTTGAACATCCAGCCGACACCGGGCAGGGAGCCGAAGAAGGGCACGCGTTCCGTCTGCTTGCCTTTCTCCTGTTCGTAGATGCCGCCCAGCACCAGGGTCTCGCCGTTATCGACCAGCACGCGGGTGCTGACGTTGCGGGTGTCGATACTGGGCACGCCGGCGAATACCTGACCCACACTGTCCTTGTTGACCTGGAGGTCCATGATGATCCGGTCATCCGGGGTGATCTGCGGGGTGACCTCGAGCTGCAGGACGGCTTCCTTGAAGCTGACCGAGGTCGCGCCGCTGGAGGTTGCCTGCTGGTAAGGGATTTCCACACCCTGCTGGATGGTGGCCTTCTGCTGGTTGGAGGTAATGACACGCGGGCTGGAGACCACTTCACCACGGTCTTCCAGTTGCATGGCACTCAGTTCCAGCTGGATCAGCGAGCTGCCGATCTTGCCCAGCGCCAGTCCCAGCGAGCCGGACGGGTTGGCGACCGGCAGGTCGACCAGCAGGCCGTCATTGCCACTGCCTGCGGGAACTTCGAAGCCAGGGGTGGTACCGTAGTTGATGTTGCCTGGCTGGGTACCGCCGCCGACGATGAAGTTGCGGCCCTTGCTGGAGTTGCCGCTGGCGCCGAAGCGTACACCGAGATCACGGGAGAAGTCATTGTTGGCAATGACGATGCGCGATTCGATCAGTACCTGGCGTACCGGGATATCCAGCAAGGCGACCAGTTTGCGGACTTCTTCCAGCTTTTCAGCCGTATCCTGGACCAGCAGGGTATTGGTGCGCCCGTCGATCGTGGCCTTGCCGCGCTCGGACAGCAGGGAGCTGTCACCGCTTTGCAGCAGATCGGCGAGGTCCGAAGCCTTGGCGTAGTTGACCTGGATGAAATCCGAATACAACGGCGCCAGTTCCTCGATCTGCTTGTGAGACTCGAGTTCCAGTTTTTCGCGTGCAGCGATTTCCTCACTGGGCGCAATCAGCATGACATTGCCATTGTCGCGCTTGGCCAGGCCCTTGGTCTTGAGCACGATATCCAGTGCCTGGTCCCAGGGGACGTTCTGCATGCGCAGGGTCAGGTTGCCGGTTACGGTGTCACTCACCACGATATTGATGCCGGTGAAGTCAGCCAGCAGCTGCAGCACCGAGCGCACCTCGATATCCTGGAAGTTCAGCGACAGGCGTTCGCCGGTGTAGCCGAACTCGTTCTTCTTGCGCTGCTCTTTCTCTTCCTTGGTGGTTTTACGGATCTCGACCGTGAACTGGTTATCGGACTGGTACGCCAGGTGCTCGTACTCACCGATGGAGCTGATCTCGATCCGCACGCCTTTCGGGGTGGCTTCCGTATCGATCATTTTCACCGGTGTGGCGAAGTCCGTGACATCCAGGCGGCGTTCCAGTTTCTCCGGCAGGCTTGCACCCTGGAGTTCCAGTACCACCTTGCCGGCCTGCTGCTTCATATCGACCGGTATGGAAGGATTGGACAGGGTCAGCACGATGCGCCCCTCGCCCTGGTCACCACGGCGGAAGTCGACGTCCGTAACCGCGGCGGCTGACGAAGAAGCCGATGCAGCGGTGCCGGCGGGTGCAGCTGCGGCAGCGGTGCTCGTGGTGTTGACCGAGCCCGCACTGCCCAGGACCACGACGATCTGGTCGCCCTCGGCACGGGTCTCGTAGGGCACCATCTCGAACAGGTTGAGTACCACCCGGGTGCGACCTTTCACCTCAACCGCCGTGATGCTCTTGGCGGGTCCGATGCCGATGACCTGTGAACGTTTGGACAGTTCGCTTTTGGTAGCGGGAAGATCAAACGCGATACGCGCCGGGTTATCGATGGTAAAACTTGCCGGGTTCGAGGCGGGATGGCTCAGTTTGAAGGGGATCTGCACCTGGTTACCGGGCAGCCCGGCAAAATTGATTTCCTGCAGGGCATTGATCGGCTGTGGCGCGGCGGCCCGGGCACTGTTCCAGCCGGCCAGCAGCAGTACAGCGGCCAGCAGCAGGAGTCCATTTCCAAAAAAACGGTGCACCAGGTGCGCCGTCTGTGGCGCAGGGTTCCGGTTCGTCAGGTTCGCATTCATCGTTTTTATCTCCAATTACTCACTGAGTGCCAGTGCAGCCTGGCGTTCCATCCATCCCCCGAGGCCATCTGGTACGATCTCGGTCAATTCCACTTCCGATTCTGTGATCTGAATGATCTTGCCATAATTCTGGCCAATGTAGTTTCCGGGTTTTACGCGGTGGATGGTGCTGTCACTCATGCGCACCAGCGCCCATGAATTTCCGTCGCGTTCCAGCGTGCCCACCATGCGCAGGCTGTCCAGTGGTTCCGCTTCCAGCGGTTCCCGGCTGCGGTTAAAGTCCGGTGCGATGCCGCCACCCGTACCGGTTGCAACCTGTGATCTGGGTGCAGAGTAGACCGGCGGCGTAAACGGGTCGCGTTCCCCGGCAGCCGAGTAGAGGTGTGTCTCATAGGGCGCAAATTCCGGCAGCGGATCGATCCGTGCGTGCTGCCGGGATTTCACCTGTTCGACGTAACTGTGCAGGTCTTCCTTGTTGTTGCCGCTGCACGCCGTCAGGCTTCCTGCTACCAGGCAGAACGACACCAGCAGCGCCGGGTTCTTCAGATGAATCATTTGACGCCTCCTTCTTCCTCATCCAGGTAGCGGTAGGTCTTGGCCAGAATGCTCATGGTGAGTTCGCCGCCTTCGGACGGCTCCATACTGATGTTGTGCACGGTCACAATGCGTGGCAGTGCCGCGATACCACTGATGAAATTGCCGAATTCGTGGTAGGTGCCCTTGACGCGAATACTGATCGGTAATTCCGCGTAGAACTCCTTTGGCACCTCGTTCTGTGGCTTGAACAGCTTGAATTCGAGGCCGGAAGCCAGGCCGGTCTGGGAAATGTCGACCAGCAGTTCGGCGACCTCGGTCTTGTTGGGCAGCTGGCGGAGCATGGCGCCGAAAGAAGCTTTCATTTCGTCGAGCTGCTGCTCATAGGCAGCCAGGTTGGCGGCTTTCTCGGCCCTGGCTTCAAAGGTCTGGCGCAGTTCCGTTTCCTTTTGCTCGGCTTTCTCCAGGCGGATGCCCTGGTCCTTGATGTCAAACCAGTATCCCAGTCCCAGCACGGCAAGAAACAGGATGCCGATCAGGACCAGGCGTGCCGGCAGGGGCCAGTTGGCGACATTGCTGAGATCCAGTTCGTTCAGTTCAGAGAGATTCATGAGCTTTTCTCCTCCCCGTTTTTCTTCGGTGGCGTGGCCTGTCCGGCACGCAGCACGAATTCAGCCGAACGTTTGTTGTTTTTGTCTTTGGTCTGTATCACGTCCAGTTTCGGCTGTGCCATCCATTCGGAGTTGTCGATGTTGCGCATGTACGCGGAGACACGTGCGTTCGACTGGGCGACGCCGCTCAGGGTGAGCGCATTGCCTTTTTGCTTGATCTTCTTGAGGTACAGGCCATCCGGCAGCGTATAGACCAGCTGGTCCATGAGGTGAACGCTCTGCGGGCGGCTGTGCTGCAGTTGCTGGATGATGTCCATGCGTGCCAGCAACGCGGTCTTGGTTTTCTCGAGTTCCTTGATTTTGGCGATCTTCTTGTCGAGCGCTGCGATTTCGCCCTGCAGGAACTGGTTGCGCTGGTTCTGGCTTTCGATGCGGCCTTCCATCTGCATGTGGGCCAGCAGGACCATCAGGGCGCCGAGGACGGCAACACCGCCGCTGACGACGGCAAACTGCTGCTGTTGCTGCTTGCGGCGTTCGTCACGCCAGGGTAACAGGTTGATATGTGCCATCAGTCAAAACTCCTCAGTGCCAGTCCGCAGGCGATCAGCAGTGCCGGCGCATCATTGCTCAGCGACTGCGGTTTGACCTGCGAAGCGAGGGACATGGAAGCGAACGGGTTGGCGACCAGCGTTTCCACGCTGAGGCGCTCCTGTATCAGTTCGGAGATGCCCGGGACCGATGCGCTGCCGCCGGCCAGGATGATCTGGTCGACGTTGTTGTACTGGCTGGAACCGAAGAAAAACTGCAGGGAACGGCTGACCTGCTGGCACATGGCTTCCTTGAAGGGCTCCAGTACTTCCGGTTCGTAGTTTTCCGGCAGGCCGCCCTGTCGTTTCGCCATGCCGGCTTCCTCGTAGGAGAGGCCGTAGCGGCGCATGATTTCTTCCGTGAGCTGCTTGCCACCGAATACCTGGTCGCGCGTGTAGATCAGGCGGGTATCGTGCAGCACGTTGAGTGTGGTCATGGTTGCGCCAACGTCGATGACAGCGACGGTTTTTTCCATGCCCTGGTCCGGGACCTGTTCCAGCAGCAGCTGGAAGGCGTTTTCGGTTGCGTAGGCTTCGACATCGACGACCCTGGTGTCCAGGCCGCCGCTTTCGACCGCTGCGGTGCGCATGTCGACCGTTTCCGTGCGACAGGCGGCCAGCAGGACGTTGACCGTATCGGGATTATTGTCCGTCGGTCCCAGTACTTCGAAGTCCAGGCTGACTTCCTCGAGCGGGTAGGGAACGTACTGATCGGCTTCCAGTTCGATCTGGCTGTGCATTTCGTCATCGGACAGGTTGTTCGGCATGGGTACAATCTTGGTGATGACAGAAGAGCCTGCCACCGCAACGGCTGCACCCTTGATGCGGGCGCCGGAGCGTTTGACCGCCCGCCGCACGGCTTCGCCCACGGCCTCAACGTCCGTGATGTTTTTTTCGACCACGGAGTTGGGTGGCAACGGCTCCACCGCGTAGCTCTCTACGCGATAGCGGTTCCCATGACGGCTGAGTTCGAGTAGCTTGACGGCGGAGGAACTGATATCCAGCCCGACGACCGGTGGAGTATTCCGTGTAAACAGTTGCGCGATTTGCACCGTAATTTCCCTTTAATTCATTGCAATTGCAATGTATTGATACTGTTATGGATTAAAGAGCAACAGCAAAATCCTGTCAACAAACAGCTCTTTATCCTCTTGGGTTCGATTCGATGTATCGGACGCTTTATACTGAAGTTTAGGAATCCCGTTATTTTTAATTTGAACCTGGTCACATCCCTGCCAAATTTATGACACTTTCCCTTAGGATACTGCGATTTATCCTCGCTTCCGGTTTCGCGGCAATGACCGCTGTGCTGATCATTGCCGCGGCGGCCTGGTTTTACATCACACCCCAGTTGCCCCCCATTGAGCGGCTGAAAGAGGTGCAACTGCAGGTACCGCTGCGGGTGTACAGCGCGGAAGGTGAGCTGATTGCCGAATTCGGGGAGCAGCGCCGGGTTCCGGTGCGGTACAACGACTTGCCGCGGACCATCATCGACGCCTTTCTGGCTACCGAGGATGACCGTTTTTTCCAGCACCCCGGGGTGGATTACCAGGGCCTGCTGCGCGCCGCGGTGAAGCTGGCCAGTACCGGGGAGAAGCGCCAGGGTGGCAGCACCATCACCATGCAGGTGGCGCGTAATTTCTTCCTCAGCAGCGAAAAGACCTACCTGCGCAAGCTGAAGGAAATCTTTCTCGCGCTGAAGATCGAGCACTACCTGAGCAAGCAGGAGATCCTCGAGCTGTACCTGAACAAGATCTATTTCGGGCACCGCGCCTACGGCATCGGGGCGGCGGCACAGGTGTACTATGGTGTGCCGATCGACCAGCTCAGCCTCGCGCAGATCGCCATGATTGCCGGTCTGCCCAAGGCGCCGTCCTCCAACAACCCCATCAGTAACCCGGAACGCGCCCTGCAACGTCGCAACTACGTGCTGGGTCGCATGTATTCGCTGGGCCGCATCGACGCCGATGCGTACCACGCGGCGCTGGAGGAGCCCGACGAGGCCAGCCTGCACAGCGCCACCATTGGTGTGAAAGCGCCGTACGTGGCGGAAATGGTGCGCAGCTATATGCTGGATACCTATGGTAAGGAGGCCTACACGACCGGTTACCGGGTGACGACGACCCTGAATGGCGCGCGCCAGCGTGCCGCCAATGCCGCCGTGGCAAAAGCGCTGCTGGATTACGACCGCAGGCACGGCTACCGGGGGGTGTCACGCCATGTCGAGCTGCCGGCTGATGCCACCGAACCGGCGTACGAGGCGTTGCTGAAAGCCGACCGGCCGGTGGGCGTTACCGTCCCGGCGCTGGTGCTGGAGGTTGCCGATCAGTCGGCACGCATCTACATCGCGGGG
>DRQL01000079.1 GCA_011371465.1 Gammaproteobacteria bacterium
AGGATCACCACGCTGCGCCAGCGGGACATCGAAAACTGTTTCTGGAAACACGGCTATGAACAGGTATTCGCCACCGCCGCCAGGGTATCCTGGAAACCGGGCAGTCGCGTACAGCCGCGCAGCATCATCAACAAGGCCATTAAAAAGCACTCCAAACCCTACATGGCCTTCGAACTGATCGTCGCCGCCGCCGCAGACGACTCCCCCGGCGTCCCGCAACCCCTGCGCCGCATGCTGGACACCTGCATACAGCTGGCCCGCCAGCCGCTACAGCCGCGCCAGACCTCGCAGGAGGTCTCCTGACCGCGAAAGCACGGCTGGAGTGTTACCACGGTGTCAGGGCATAATGGCCCCCAGGCCGGTCCCTGGGTGAATAACGGATACAGGTATCGGAATGCCAGTACATCACAACAGCAATGCAGACACGGTCGTCGTGGTTGATTTCGAAACCACGGGGATGTCACCGGACCAGGGCGACCGGACCATCGAGGTCGGCGCCGTGAAGCTGGTGGAGGGCAGGGTCGTGGACCGCTTCCAGCGCCTGATGAACCCGGGAATGCGGGTCAACGGGTTTATCGAAGACTACACGGGGATCACCAACGCCATGTTACGGCAGGCGCCGCCCTGCGAGGAAGCGATGGACGAGTTTGTGGATTTTATCGGCGACCATAACCTGGTGGCGCACAATGCATCCTTCGACCGCCGTTTCCTGGATGCCGAGTGCTACCGGATCGACCGGACGTATGCGGGCGGGTTTGCCTGTTCGATGCTGGCCGCGCGGCGCATCTACCCGGATGCCCCCAACCATAAACTGGGTACGCTGGTTGCGTTCAGGCAGTTGCCCAGCGATGGTACCTTTCACCGCGCGCTCGCCGATGCAGAGATGACCGCGCACCTCTGGCTGGGCATGCTGCACAGTATTCGCGATGAGCACGGCGTTGGACATATTCCGTTTACGCTGATGCAGGAGCTGTCGCGGGTGCCCAAAGCAGCGGCGCCCGGGTTCCTGGAACGGCTGGCAGGCTGAAAAGGGAAGATCGATGGCAAATTCACTGGGAGACCAGTTTCTGAAAGCGGGCCTGGTGAGCAAGGACCGGCTCAACAAGGCGAAGAAATCAAAACACAAACAGAAAAAGGCAAAGAACAGGCGGGACGAGGTAGCGAGCGAGGCTGCACTGGCCGCCAGGAAAACCGCCGCCGAGAAGGCAGCGCGTGACCGCGAGCTCAATCAACAGCAAAAAGAAGCCGCCGAACGCAGGGCGATCCAGGCGCAGGTGCGGCAGCTGATCGAAATGAACCGCCTGCCCGGGGAAGAGGGTGACGTCGGGTACCATTTCCAGGACGGCAAGGCGATCAAAATACTCTACGTCTCACAGGAAGTCCACGACCGGCTGGGGCGCGGGCTCCTTGCCATCGCCAGGCTCGACGCCGGCTACGCAGTTATTCCATCCGTGGTGGCAGAAAAAATCAGGTTGCGCGATGCAGCCTGTATCGTCAGCAGGGAAGCCCCCGGCGCGGACAGCAGCGACGACGATCCCTATGCGGATTACAAGGTGCCGGATGACTTGATGTGGTAATCCCGTTTTGCACTGTTGTTGATAGTATTCCCTGGTAAACAGGATAATCGAGAGGTCACGCTGCCTGTATGAACAGCGAAACATTACGCCGTGAACTGATGGCAAAAGGGCTCACCCGCGCCGACCTGGATGCCAATCCCGTTCAACAGTTTGCGCAGTGGTATGCCCAGACCATAGAGACCGGCATCGCGGAACCGGGCGCCATGTCGCTGGCCACCGTGGATGCGCAGGGTCAGCCCTGGCAGCGTATGGTGCTGTTAAAGCTGTTCGACGAACAGGGCTTCGTGTTCTTTACCAACTACTCCAGCCGCAAGGCCCAACAGATTGCAGGCAACAACCGGGTAAGCCTGTTATTCCCCTGGCAGGCCCTGGGCCGGCAGGTCAAGGTGACCGGAACCGCGGAGCGGATTTCCGCGGCCGATTCCATGCGCTATTTTGCAACCCGGCCGCGCGGCAGCCAGATTGGCGCCTGGGCTTCGCACCAGAGCCAGGTGGTTAAATCGCGCGCCCTGCTGGACGCCATGTTCGACGAAATGAAGCGCAAGTTCAGGGAAGGGGAGGTGCCGCTGCCTTCGTTCTGGGGCGGCTACCGGGTGGCAGTGGAAACCATCGAGTTCTGGCAGGCCAGGGAAAGCCGCCTGCATGATCGCTTCCTGTACCGCCGCAATGGTGAGGGGCAATGGACCGTGGAGCGACTGGCCCCCTAGGGCGGCTGGCTGCCGGGCGGGAAGCGTTCCAGTATGGCCGCGACCGTCTGGTTGATGTTCTGCGTAATTTCATCGGGCGTCAGGTCGTCTTCCAGGTATTTCTGGCCCGTGCCGCGCCATATCAGCTGTTTGCTCCGGCTGTCGGAAAAATCGATGATCAGCGTGCCCTGCTGGTATTCGTAACTGTAAGTGCGGATGTGGCCGGGCCAGTAGCCCCGGTATCCCCAGTTGTCGTAACCATAGCCCAGGTGGCCATACCAGGTGTCGATGGTTTCCTGCCGGATCCGGTTTTCGATGCCGCCAAACCAGGTCACGTAGAAGTCGGCCTGGTCCTTGTCTGCCAGTGTATAGCCTTTGGACTGCAACACCGAGTTCACCGCGTTGACCACCCGGTTGATGATCAGGCTGTTATTGACGCGGATGTCGTCACTGGGCGCCTGGTTTTCCAGCCAGGCATAGGTTCTGAGGGTCGAGAAATCATAGCTGGTGTCGTAATCGGTCATGATCTGCAGCGAGCTGCAGGCGGTGAGCAGCAACAGGCACAGCAGCCCTGTCGCTATCCATCGGTTCATGGTTGTCGCTCCCGGCAGCCGGAAGCCGTTATGCCTGTACTCAAGTCCGTAGCCCCTCGTCGTCCGCCGTTGTGCCGATCCGCTCATAACTGGCAATCACCTGGGCGCCCAACAGCAGGATCAGCGCCGCGGCCTCCAGGCTGAGCAGGATCACCACCGCAGTAGCCAGCGTACCGTAAATCACGTTCACAAACGACAGCGTGGAGAAATACCAGACCAGGAAATGCCGGGTCAGTTCCCATAGCAGCGCAGCGGTCACGCCACCGGCCAGGGCATGGTGCCAGGCCAGGCGGCCCACCGGCATCACCAGGTAGAGCGAGGTCAGCAACAGAACTTCGCCAAGCAATCCCGCGATATACATAAAGGTGGTGCCGTGACCGCTGAGCGTCCAGTGGAAACCAAACACCGGTTCCCCGGTTTTTGCCATGGCATCGAGGCCGCCGCTGACGACGGTTACGACCAGCAGACCCACCGTCAGCAGCAGCATATAGAAATACGGCAGCACGGCCGAGATGAGAAAATGGCGCCGCCGGATGGTCACGCGGTGATGGAAGATCACCGACATGGCATTTTCCAGTACCGTGAACGCCAGCGAACTGAAAAACAGCATCACCGCCAGGCCGACGATCCCGACCAGTTTCCAGTTCACCAGGAAGATCTCGATCTGCGCCATCAACGCCGGTGCCTTGCCGGGCGCGACCAGGGCCAGGTATCCCTGGGTGATATCCAGCAGGCGCTGCGGTTCGATGACCTGCGACAGCACCACCAGGATCAGCGCAAACAGCGGTACGATCGACAGCAGCGTATAATAGGCGACGGCGCCGGCCAGCAGAAACCCCTGGTTGGCCCGGAAACCGGACAGGACACTGCGGACAAAACCCAACGGGTCGAGCAGTACCTGCTGAATACGGTGTGGTGAGACCGACATGGGATCTATAGTAGGGAAAAACCGCTGCTGATCCCAATTGCAACGATCACAACCAGGGAATTGACCCGCGCTTCCCTATACAATAAACCGGGCCGGGCGCACGCCCGCCACGACGGGGCAGCATGAAACAATCAGACTTTGTGGTAGCGGTGATACTGGGTGCGGCGATCGTACTGGCCGTGCAGTATTTTCAGCCCCCCGAACCGCCGCAGCCCGTGACGGATGTCCCGGACGATAACGCGCAAGCACCGGTCAGGGAGGCGCCACCCCCCGAAATCCGTTACCCGCTCCCGGAACCTCCGGCACAGGTTGTGCCGCCGTCTCCTGCGCCCGTCGAGGCCGGACCCGGGGCGGAGCTTGCCGGTCCCCCGGCGCCGCAGCAAGAACCGCTCGAAGCGAACGAACCGCCCGCACCGGAACACCCGCTGCCGGCACTGGATGACAGCGATGACCAGGTACGAAAAGACCTGTACGGGCTGGCCGCGAAACCGGTGCTGGATACGCTGCTCAACCTCAATCACATCATCCGGCGTTTCGTCGTCACCGTGGATAACCTGCCGCGCCGCCAGCTGGCTAACAGCAAGTACCGTTCAAACCAGGCGGTACCCGGCCGGTTTACGGTCGAGCAGGACGACCTGGGCATCTACCTGGGCGAACAGAACTTCGCGCGCTACACGCCGTTCGTCCGGTTACTCGAAAGCCTGGAAAGCCAGCGCGTGCTGGCCTTTTATGCGCAGTATTATCCCCTGGTGCAAACCGCCTACGAAGAACTGGGGTATCCCTCCGCCTACTTTAATGACCGGCTCATCGATGTCATCGATCACCTGCTGGAGACCCCCGAGACCGGCGGAAGGATTGCGCTGGTGCGTCCGCGTGTGCTCTACCTGTATGTTGACCCGGAACTCGAAGGGTTGTCGGCCGGGCAGAAGGTTTTGATCCGCATGGGGCCGCGCAATGCCGCCAGGGTCAAGTCAAAACTGCGTGAACTGCGCCGCGCGCTGGCGGGAAATTAGACAAAAAAAGGGGTTGACTCCCGCGCGATTCGTGATCCACGGAAAAGCTGTTATGCACAGTGACTGGCGGGCCGTAAACAAATGGCCGTGTTAAACCGCTACAGCTTGATTGCTGGTTTACAAAGACAATGTAACTC
>DRQL01000080.1 GCA_011371465.1 Gammaproteobacteria bacterium
CATCGCCACCCTGAACCTGAATGGAGATTATATTTCGGATGCGCTGGCGGCCCAGGTGGGCGGTATCGGTATGGCGCCCGGAGCCAACCTGTCCGACAACGTGGCCCTGTTTGAAGCCACGCACGGGACCGCGCCCAAGTACGCCGGCAAGGACCAGGTGAATCCCGGTTCGCTGATCCTGTCTGCGGAAATGATGCTCCGGCACATGTCCTGGAACGAGGCGGCTGACCTGATCATACAGGGGCTGTCCGGCGCGATCGCCGCCAGGACGGTAACCTATGACCTGGATCGCCTGATGGAGAACTCGACCAAACTGAGTTGTTCAGCCTTTGGCCAGGCGATCATCAAGCATATGTAATCACACAGCCGCACCTGCACTGCCCGCGGGAACGCGGGCAGTGGGCAGCCTGAACGGCTCAGGTTGCTTCAGCTCGTTGCCGAAGCAAATACGATTCTGCTTGCCTGCAAGCCTTTCGGGCCGTCAGCCACTTCGAATTCGACGTGCTGACCTTCCTTGAGGCTTTTGTAGCCTTCCATTTCAATCGATGAGAAATGCGCGAATATGTCGTCGCCCCCACCGTCCGGGGATATAAAGCCATACCCCTTTGCGTTACTGAACCACTTAACAACTCCTGTTGCCATGACTCTAGTTCCTCACTGCGTTCTTACGCAGGTCAACGCCTGCTTGTTCTTGATCGCATCGCCCCATGCTGCTGGCATGGTGACGACTCCTCCTTCAGCCGTAACGGCATCCAATATTGTTATTCTGCCTATCAGAATAGTCAAGTATTCATAAGCCGTTGAAAAGGCGCATTTTGATTTTATATTTTCCCGGAACGGGCATAACACTTGCTTGTTACAGAAGCATGTGTATCCTGTTTTCAGGGCGCTGGTTTTCTGGCGCTGGATCGAGCTGAATTACGTTATAATTGTGTCTATGAGTAAGGAAACCGGACATTCAGGCGACCACGGCCTTTCGGTTCTGGAGGCAAAACCGAAGCTCAGGCGGCCGCCCATGTACAAGGTGGTGTTGCACAACGATGACTACACCCCGATGGAGTTCGTGGTAATGCTGCTGGGTGAGCTGTTTGGTATGCCCAGGTCGAAAGCGACGCAGGTTATGCTGCACGTGCACACCAAAGGTAAAGGCGTGTGTGGCGTATTTACAAAAGAAATCGCGGAAACAAAAGTTGCGCAGGTAAATGAATACTCGCGCCAGAACCAGCATCCGCTACTGTGCGCAATGGAGGAAGCATAGTCAGGCGATGAGGTAGTCAAGATGTTAAGCAAAGAACTGGAGTTTACCCTCAATCTGGCCTTCAAGGAGGCACGGGAAAAACGACACGAGTTCATGACAGTCGAGCACCTGTTGCTCGCCTTGCTGGACAACGCAGCCGCTGCGGATGTACTTCGCTCCTGCGGCGCAGACCTGGAAAAACTAAAAAAAGAACTCGCCGGGTTTCTTGATGAAACCACGCCACTGCTTCCCCCCGGCGACAGCCGCGAAACCCAGCCGACACTGGGCTTCCAGCGCGTACTGCAGCGCGCCGTGTTTCATGTGCAGTCTTCCGGCAAGAAAGAAGTCACGGGCGCGAATGTGCTGGTGGCGATTTTCAGCGAACAGGAATCCCAGGCTGCGTATTTCCTCAACAAGCAGGACATCACCCGCCTGGACGTGGTGAACTACATTTCCCACGGTATTTCCAAGACGGTCGGCGAGCACCCGGAAAGCGAGACAGACAACGAAGCCGAGGGTGCCGCTGCCGGCGCCGAAGCGCCGCAGAAAAAACCGCTGGAGACCTTCGCCAGCAACCTGAACGAAATGGCCATGAAGGGCAAGATCGACCCGCTGATCGGTCGGCAGCACGAAGTGGAACGCACCATCCAGATCCTGTGCCGGCGGCGCAAGAACAACCCGCTGTACGTGGGCGAGGCCGGAGTGGGCAAGACCGCGATGGCGGAAGGCCTGGCCAAGCTGATCGTCGATGGTGACGTACCGGAAGTGCTGCTCAACAGCACCATCTATGCACTGGACCTGGGCGCGCTGGTGGCGGGCACCAAGTACCGGGGTGATTTTGAAAAACGCCTGAAGAGCGTGCTGTCCCAGCTGCGCAAGGAACCCGGCGCCATCCTGTTCATCGACGAGATCCACACCATCATCGGCGCCGGTGCGGCGTCCGGCGGCGTGATGGACGCGTCCAACCTCATCAAGCCGATGCTGGCGACCGGCGAACTGAAATGCATCGGTTCGACGACCTACCAGGAATACCGCGGCATCTTTGAAAAGGACCGCGCACTGGCGCGCCGTTTTCAGAAAGTCGACGTGGTCGAACCTACCGAGGATGAGACCTTCAGTATCCTCAAGGGGCTGAAGTCGCGCTTCGAGGAACACCACGATATCAAGTACTCCGCCAAGGCGCTGCGCGCTGCAGTGGAGTTGTCGTCCCGGTATATCAATGACCGCTTCCTGCCGGACAAGGCCATCGATGTGATCGATGAAGCCGGCGCCAACCAGCGCCTGCTGCCACCGTCCCGCCGCAAGAAGACCATCAGCGTTACGGACATCGAGTCCATTGTTTCCAAGATTGCGCGGATTCCGCCGAAGACCGTCAGTTCCTCGGACAAGGATTCACTGCGCACCCTGGAACGCGACCTGAAAATGGTGGTCTACGGCCAGGACCAGGCCATCGAAACCCTGGCCAGCGCCATCAAGATGTCCCGCTCCGGCCTCGGCAATGAGCAGAAGCCGATCGGTTCTTTCCTGTTTGCCGGGCCCACCGGTGTCGGCAAGACCGAGGTGACCCGGCAGCTGTCGATGATCATGGGCATCGAACTGATCCGTTTCGACATGTCGGAGTACATGGAGCGCCATACCGTGTCCCGCCTGATCGGCGCACCGCCCGGCTATGTCGGCTTCGACCAGGGTGGCCTGCTGACCGAGGCAGTCACCAAAAACCCGCACGCGGTGCTGTTGCTGGACGAGATCGAAAAAGCCCACCCCGACGTGTTCAACCTGTTACTGCAGGTGATGGATCACGGCACCCTGACGGACAACAACGGTCGCAAGGCCGATTTCCGCAGTGTAGTGATCGTCATGACCACCAACGCCGGCGCGTCGGAGATGAGCCGTCCCTCGATCGGGTTCAGCCACCAGGATCATTCCACCGATGGCATGGAAGCGATCAAGAAGCTGTTCACCCCCGAGTTCCGCAACCGCCTCGACGCCATTATCCAGTTCAAGGCGCTGGACCCGGCCATCATGACGCGCGTGGTCGACAAGTTCATCTACGAGCTGGAAGCCCAGTTACAGACCAAGGGTGTAGCGCTGGATGTAGAGGATTCCGCGCGCGAATGGCTGGCGGAGCACGGCTTCGATCCGAAGATGGGTGCCCGGCCGATGGCGCGGGTGATCCAGGAACACATCAAGAAACCGCTGGCGGAAGAGTTGCTGTTCGGGCGCCTGGCGAACGGCGGCGACCTGGTCATCCGGGCCCGGGACGGCAAACTGGTGTACGAAATCAGGGAAGAGGAAGAGGTGCTCTAGCCGGCAGCCGTTACCGGCCGCCGGGCTGCATCAACGGGCACGGTAGGTGATGCGGCCCTTGCTCAGGTCATAGGGGGTCAGCTGTACCGTCACCTTGTCGCCGGTGAGGATGCGAATGTAGTGTTTGCGCATTTTCCCGGAGATATGTGCGGTTACCACGTGTCCGTTCTCCAGTTCGACCCGGAACATCGTGTTGGGCAGGGTGTCGATAACCGTGCCTTCCATTTCAATGTGATCTTCTTTTGCCACGCTTCCTCTCTCGTACGTTGATCGAATTCAGCCGCGGAGTATAACCGATCGTACGCGCGGATGAGTACTATAAAGGGCGGGCCGGGCGGAAAAACGGAAAAAACGGCCCGGTTTCCGGTGCCGCGGTCAGGATTTTCCGGGCGGTATATCCTCGATCGGCTGCCAGCGCCCCTCGTAATAGGCCTGCATGGGGCGGAAACGGCTCTTGTACTGCATTTTCCGGCTGCCGGGGATCCAGAAACCCAGGTACAGCCAGTCGTACCCCGTTTCCCGCGCCAGTTCGATCTGGCGCAGCACGGCGTAGGTGCCCAGGCTCCTGCGCGCGGCATCCGGTTCGAAGAAAGTGTATACCGCGGAAAGGGCGTGCTGCATGCGGTCGGTTACCGCCAGCGCCAGCGGTGTCCCGTCCAGGCTGAATTCCAGGAACAGGGTGTCGCACCAGTCGCTGGTGAGAAACTGCAGGTAGTCGTCTGCGTCCGGGTCGTCCATGCCGCCGTCCGGGTGGCGGCTGGCCAGGTAGCGCCGGTACAGCGCAAAGTGCGCTTCCCTGAATTCCGGCGCCAGCACCGCGCAGTCCAGGTCGCGGTTGCGGTTCCAGATTTTCTGCTGGTTGCGGCTGCGTTTGAAACGGTGCACGGGGATGCGCACCGGGATGCACTCGGAACAGCCGGGACAGGCGGGCACGTACAGATCGTTGCCGCTGCGCCTGAAACCGAAACCCGCCAGCTGGTCATAAATGGCCGTGGAGAGCCGGGCATCCGGGTCCGCGAACACCGAGATCGCGTCACGTCCCTGCAGATAGGAACAGGGTCGTGGCGCAGTGGCGAAAAAGCGCAGGGTCATTTCCCCGGGGTCGGTATCGTTTTTGTTCATGGCTTGCCGGCCTGCCAGTCTGCGGCGGTTTCCCCGGCGTCGAAACACCAGTGTTGCGGCGGGTTACCGGCCTCGCACAGGTTGTCCAGGTGCCGGATGAATTCCGCGCGTGCAATTTCCTCCGCCCCCAGGCTGGCCAGGTGGTCGGAGTACACCTGGCAATCGATCAGCCCGAATCCCCGTGCCTGCAGGTGGCGCACCAACCAGGCAAAGGCCACCTTGGAGGCATCCGTTACCCGGCTGAACATGGACTCGCCGAAAAATACCCGGCCAATGGCAATGCCGTACAACCCGCCGGCCAGTTTCCCGTCCTGCCAGCATTCCACCGAGTGGGCGTGCCCCTGGGTATGCAGTTCCCGGTAGGCAGTTGCCATGGCCGGCGTGATCCAGGTGCCCGTGCTGTCCCGGCGGGGCGCGGCGCAGGCGGCAATCACCCGGTCGAAGGCCTGGTCCATGGTGACTTCAAAGCGCGCGCTGCGCAGGGTCCTGCGCAGGCTGCGGGAGATCCTGAGACGGGCGGGAAACAGTACGGTGCGCGGGTCGGGCGACCACCACAGGATGGGTTGCCGGTCGCTGTACCAGGGAAAAATGCCGCGTCGGTAGGCGCTCAGGATGCGTTTGGGATTCAGGTCGCCGCCTACGGCCAGCAGTCCGTCCGGTTCCCGCAGGGCGAGGTGGACATCCGGGAAACTCAGGTCCGGGTCTCCGGGGTCGATCCAGAACGGGCTCTGCAGGCTCATGCCACCTGGCTCTGTCGGAAGGGGGAGCGCGCGGACAGTTCCGCCATGTAGTCGTGCATCGCTTCGGTTTCCTGGACCAGGAAGCGGGCAATGACGTTGCGGAAGCCCTCGTGTGCTATCCAGTGTGCCGACCAGGTCGGTTCCGGCAGAAAACCGCGGCTGATCTTGTGCTCGCCCTGGGCGCCGGGCTCGAAGTGTTTGAGGCCGTGCGCGATACAGTAGTCGATACCCTGGTAGTAACAGGTTTCGAAATGCAGGGAGTGGTAGTCCTCGTAGCAGCCCCAGTGACGCCCGTACAGGGTGTCGTCGCTGCGCAGGCAGATAGCACCTGCCACGATGCGCTGCCGGTTGCGTGCAATGATA
>DRQL01000081.1 GCA_011371465.1 Gammaproteobacteria bacterium
GCGCCTGGTCGGTAAGTGCATGAATTTCCAGTTCGGCACCGTAAGGGATCAGGCGCAGCGTATTGAGGTAGCGCTGCGTCTTGTGCGCCTCGGCCAGGACGATTTTGCAATAGTCGTCAGGCGACGTATCACTGATGGGGGCAAGCCGGCTGAACAGTACCTTGTGGTCGCGTATATAGGTTTCGCGCAGTCCGTCATCGGGCTGTTCGGTGATCACCAGGATATTCTTGCCCCTGGCGGGCAGGTGCCTGACCAGGTGGTGGGTGACCAGCGGCAGTGAATAGATCCCGGACAATGGGACAGCCAGTTCATCCAGCAGTGCCAGTAGCGGTTCCACGTTGTCACGGTTGGTCAAGGCACTGAACAGTACACGGTCGTCCCGGCGACCGTCTTTCATGCGGCCCGTTATGTTGCTGTAACGAAAGGGTGTGGTACGGAACAGCTTGTTGGCGTGGCGGCCCTGCAGCCGGACCCGGTCCCGGCCATAGGCATGTGGCAGGAGTTCTTCGCGGAATTCTTCTTCGATCAGGTCGACCAGCAGCCGGACCGGGCGCGTCTCCAGCCCGGTGAGGATTTCACGCAATTGTGTGAAGCCGCTTTCGTTACGGGGGAAGCGGTCGACCGCCGTGGCGCCATGCCGGCCCGCATGAAAGAGGGCTACGCTTTTATCGGCCAGGTAGAGGATCCGGGTCATGGCGTTACCTCGTTACCGTTCCCAGGATGTCATACACGGGACCAAGTACCGACAGCATTACCCAGCCAAGCATGGCACCCAGTACCAGAGTCAGCGTTGGCTCAATCATGGTCTGCACCCGTTCTATGGATTCGCGCACATCGCGGTTGTAGAAATAGCTTACGTTCTCCAGGGAGGTGTCCAGCGCACCACTGCTTTCGCCCACTTTCATCATGCGCAACACCAGTGGCGGGAACAGCCCGGTATTCTCGAAACTTGCGGTCAGTCCGACGCCTTCGCCAATCTGCCTGCGCACTCTCTGCAGTGCCTCGGCGACCACACTATTGCCGACCAGGGCTTCGCCCATGCGGATACAGTCCAGTACGGTTACCCCTGCCCGGTAGAGCAGGGCAAAGTTGCTGGTGAAGCGCGCCAGGATGATCTTCTGGTAGATGGGGCCAACCGGTAACAGCCGCAGTTTCAGGCGATCGATCTGGTAACGGCCGTTTTCGCTGTAGCGTGCCCAGAACCGCAAACCGAAGAAGATAAGGAACGGCGCTGTCAGCAGAACATACCAGTAGTGGGTGATGAATTCGGATACCAGGATCAATGCCCGGGTGTGTGCGGGAATCGATTCCCCCATGTTCTCGATAAACCCGACCAGCTCGGGAACCAGGTAGACCATCAGGAACACGATCACGCCCAGCACGATGACACCCACGAATGCCGGGTACATGATGATTTTGCGGGTATGCGATGCCAGTTCGTCTTGCCACTTCAGGGATTCGGTCAGTCGCTCCAGCACGACGGGCAGGGTGCCGCTCTCTTCGCCGGCGGCGATCAGGCTGACAAAGATCGGCCCGAAGATGGTCGGGAAAGCGGCCAGCGCCTGGGACAGGGTTCGGCCACCTTCGATATCCTCGATCAGGGAGGAGATGACTTCACGAAAATGCTGGTTGTCGATACTGTCGCGCAGGTCCCGTAGCGATTCCAGTATGGGTACCCCGGCCCTGGACAGCTGCTCCAGGTGAAAGCAGAAGGTGACCAGTTCAGGGCGCCCCACGCGGCTGCGACGCAGGCTGAAACGTGTGTTGCGCGCGTGCCGGAAGTCAATGAGGTCGAGCCCCATGCGGGTCAGGCGCAGCTCCAGGTCATCATCGTTGCTCGCCTCGATGCGCCCCTGCACGGTCTTGCCGTAACTGTCTACCGCCTTGTATTCAAATGCAGCCATGTGCCCCAGTCTCTCTGACCCCGTTTACAGGCGATCGGTGAGATCGACTACCCTTGCGACCTCGTCCAGCGTGGTGCTTCCGTCCAGTACGCGTCGCAGACCGTCTTCAGCGATCGGCCTGAATTCCTTGCTCATAGCCAGTTCAAAAATCTCGCGGCGCGGTGCGCGACGCGCGATGAGGTCATCCATGTCGTGATCGACTTTCAGTAATTCGGTAATGGCGATACGACCCCGGTAACCGAAGTGGTTGCAGTGGTCGCATCCCTGGGCCCGGTAGATAACGGTTTCCTTCTCCTTGTCCAGGCCCAGCAGTTCAGACTCGACTTCATTGGCGACGTCTTCCCTGCGACAATGCGGACACAGCTTGCGAATCAGGCGTTGCGCAACGATACCGATAATGTTGCCCGCCAGGATGTCCGGTACGATGCCGAGATCGAGCAGGCGTGGTATGGCGCCGACTGCGGAGCTGGTGTGCAGGGTCGAGTAGACCTGGTGGCCGGTCATGGCAGCGCGCAGTGCCATGTCGGCGGTATCCTCGTCTCGCACCTCACCCACCAGGATTATGTCGGGGTCCTGGCGCAGCATGGAACGAATGCCGCTGGCGAAATCCAGTTTGGCGGCGGCGTTCACGGACGTCTGGCGGATCATGGACATGGGGTATTCGACCGGGTCCTCCAGGGTCATGATGTTGACCGACTCGTTATTTACGTAGTTGAGCATCGAGTACAGCGTGGTGGTTTTCCCGCTGCCGGTAGGCCCGGTGACCAGCAGGATGCCCTCCGGTCGCGCCATCATCAGCCGCAACGTGGCCAGCGCCGTATCACTCAGGCCCAGCTGGTCCAGGGGCACGATGCCCTTGTTGCGGTCCAGAATGCGCAGCACAATGTTTTCACCATAGGTGGTCGGCTGTGCGGATACCCGGAAGTCGATGGGTCGACCGAACAGCGTCAGCGAGATATGCCCGTCCTGCGGCGCGCGGGTCTCCGCGATATTCATGCCGGAGATGACTTTCAGTCGCACCGCAATGGCCGACCAGTAGTTCTGGTGCAGGCTGCGCACCTGGCGCAGCACGCCGTCGATACGGTAGCGGATGCGCAGGAAACCGTGTTCGGGCTCGAAATGGATATCGGATGAACCTTTCTTGACCGCGTCGGACAGTATGGCGTCTACCAGCCGTACCAGCGGCTGGCTATATTCGTCCGATTCGCCGGGCATGGTGCTGTAGTCGACCTGCCCGGTTTCGATTTCGCGCAGGATACCGTCCACGGACAGTTCGAAGCCGTAAAACTGGTCGATGGCGTTTTCGATTTCGGATTCGCCGGCCAGAACCGGGTGAATGTCGATTTTTCCGCCCAGCAGCGCCCGCAACTGGTCGATGGCGACCACGTTGAAGGTATCGGAAATGGCCACCGTGAGCAGGTTTTTCTGCACATCGATCGACAGCGGCATGATCTGGAAGCGGCGGGCGATATCCTTGCCGACCAGTTGCAGGACTTCAGTATCGACCACGACCTTGCCCAGGTCGACACTCTCATGGCCCAGCGCTTCGCCCAGTACATCGCGCACGATCGCTTCGGTGGCAAAGCCCAGGCTGACGATGATCTTGCCCAGTTGCTCCTTGCACTTTTTCTGTTCGGTAAGGGCGATATCCAGCTGATCCTGGGTAAGGATGCCCTTGTCGATCAGCAGGTCGCCGATGCGCTTCGGTTTCACCACGGCGCTCATGGTGCATTCTCCACAGAGCGTTGCAGTTGCCGGATCCGGTTGTCTGCCTGGGTCGCATTGAAGAGTGCGGTGTGTTCAGCGGCCAGTCGCTGTGCGGTCCGGTAGTAATCCAGCGCCTGTTTGCGCAGGCCCAGCTGGTCGAGGCTGATTGCCAGGTTGAACGCGTAGTCCGGCTGTTCCGGGTCGATGCGCTGTGCCTCGAAATAGGCCTGTTGCGCTTCTTTCCACTGTCTTGCGGCCGCATAGCGGTTGCCCAGCGCGAAGTGCAGCTGGGCATTGTCAGGATCATTCTGCAGCCAGTGTTTAAGCTGGCTGGTCTCGCGCAGCTCATCACCCGGGTTCCCCAGCGAGTTCAGTGCAACCCGGGCGGTTTTGTCGGCCGGGTTGGCCTTCAGTACACGCTGGTAGTAGTAACGTGCCACCTCGGGTTTGCCCTGGTGCATGGCGATGCCTGCCAGGCCGAGCGCGGCATCACGGCTGTCCGGGTTGCGCTTCAGCGCTTTCCGGTAGAGCTGCTCTGCTTCCACGTAGTGCTGTTGCTGGTAGGCGTGATAGGCTTTCTGTACCAGGGGGTGCACGGCACGGATCCTGCGACTTCTGTGGATTTCAATTCGTTGCGTAGTCTGTGTCGCGGTCGTTTGCGGCACGTCACTGTTGCTGCGGGTCTGCTCAGCGGCCTGTCGCGTCGGGGCCGGAGCCGGTGCAGCCGGTACGGAAACGGTGGCTGCACGGTGATCCGGTGCGGCTGTTTCCGGGGACGGTGCGCCAGGCGGTACCCTGTCCGTATCCGGTGCCTCGATCAGGGTTGCAGTGTGCGCCGTGTCCGGTACCAGGGTCTGTTCGCTGCGCCAGATATAGTAGACGCCTGTCAGCAGGATGATGGTGACAAAGCCGGACAGGAAATACAGGGCTTTTTTCTGCCAGGGTGCAGCGGGTGCGCCCAGCAACGCGGCAGCCGTTTTCGGCTGCCTGGCCGGAGGTTCCGTATCCGGGCTTTCCGTGGGTGCAACCGGCTTGTCGACGGCGAAGGCCTCTGTCTCGGTCTCCAGCTCTTCGACCAGTTGCGCCGCTGCATCCAGCGGCTCCAGCTGCATGTCTGCCGGATCCGCCGGTGGCGGCGCTTCGGTGGTTGCGCTTTCGCTCGCGGGCGCCTGTTCCTGCTGCGTTTCTGCCCGGCGCAATGCATC
The DNA here is from genome assembly GCA_011371465.1 of Gammaproteobacteria bacterium. Lineage (GTDB taxonomy): Bacteria > Pseudomonadota > Gammaproteobacteria > DSM-19610 > DSM-19610 > Thiogranum. Next base: position 4,817 of record DRQL01000081.1, read on the forward strand.
CATCAGGAGACTCAATTGCGCTTCCTCTGCTCGTTGGCGTAGCGGGGACCCAGCGGTGCGGTCGGGTCGGGAAGATAATCCGTGTAGGTGTCCAGTTGCTGATCGATGCTGGCAATGACGCGTGGCCGCAGGAAAATAACCAGCTCGGATTTCTTGATCTTGTTGTTGCGGTAGGTAAAGGCGTCACCGACATAATCCAGCTCGGTGAGCCCGGGGATGCCCTGGTCATTGAGCTGGATGGAATCCTGGATGAGGCCGCCCAGTACCGCCATCTGGTTGCTGCGCACCCGCAGCACCGACTCCATTTCACGCACCTGGATCTGCGGTATCTGGCTGATGATATCGTTGCTTGCCAGGGCCGGGTTGGGGTCGTTTACAAAACCGGTGACGCGCGAAATCGTCGGCCGCACATTGAGCGTGATCGCTTCATCGCGGCTGATCTGCGGGGTGACCGACATGACGAAACCCACCGGTACCGTATGCGGGGTACTGGTGAAGGTGGTCTGCGAGTTGGTCTGGTTGGTCACGGTATCCGCTTCGAGCGTAAAGTAGACCACGTTTTCCACTACTTTCAGCAGAGCGGTCTGGTTGTTGATGGCCATGATCTTGGGGCTGGACAACACCTTCACGTTGCCGAATTCCTGCAGCATTTTTACCGAACTGGCGATGCTGCCCCAGCTCTTGTTGGTGAGGTAGTCCACCTTGAATACCGGGGGTGAATTGAGGTTTGAGCCCAGCAGGTTCTGCGAAACACTCAGGCCGGTGCCGTTATCGGCCAGTACCGACCAGTCGACGCCGAACTGGTAGTTGTCGTTCAGTTCCACTTCCACGACGGTGGCCTCGATCAGTACCTGTCGCTGTGCACTGGTCATCAGGCGGTCCAGGTATTCCTGGATCAGCAGGTGCTGGGCCTGGGTGGCGCGTACCGTCAGTAAACCGGTTTCGGCGTTTACGATCACAGAGACATCAACGTTACCGTCTTCATTCCCCAGGCCGATAAAACTGGCGATATTGGTGCGCAGCTGTTTCCAGAACTGGTTTTCAGAAGTGGTGGTTACCGAAGTGCTGGAGCTGTTGGAACCGCTACTGCTGCTGCCCCCACCGCCACCGCCGCCGGAACCCTCCAGCGCGGACTGGCCGGTGGTGGCGATCTGTGTCGAGACGCCATTGCTGCTTTTGCTGTTGCGAACCAGGTTGACGTAATCGATATAGTAGCTGCGCAGGTAGGGCTGGTCCGCTTCCACGACCAGCAGGTCGTCCTCGAAGTGGTAGCGTATCGGGACCTGGGCAGCGATGCGGTCGAGTATCTGCAGCAGGGTCTGGTCAATGGCGTTGAGCGTCACCTTGCCGCTCAGGCCCGGGTGTACATCGATATTCATTTTGGCATCGCGCGCCAGCGTGAACAGGAGTTCCGCCAGCGGTACATCGGTGACTACCACGCTGTAGGTTTCCTGTGCGACCGGCGGTGTCGGTTCCGGCACGACCGGAGCACGCGTTACCGGGTTGGGAATCTGCTGCGAGAGGTGCGAACGGTCCGCTTTCGGTATGGTTTCCAGATGTCCGGCCGACGGGCGGTCCGGTGTCGGGACGCATCCGTAACCCAGCAACACGATAGCCAGTAACAGAAATCTAGCTGTAATCATCCTTGTTCTTCCCTGTGCGTGTGTCCGGGCCCGTCGCCTGAAAACGGCTTCGCAATGGACCCAGAGAACGTAAATACGGCTGACGCCGTTGTATCCTCCCGGGTAAATCGGCCAGCGCAGCCAAAGCTTTTGTCCGGTTGTCGAATTCACCGAACAGGATGCTCCAGCGCTGGCGCCCTGCGACTTCGCTGCGGTACAGGTAGAGCTCGGAAAGAAGTTCGCTATAGGGTTGTCTGGAAAGGAGTTTTTCGACAGCGTGCAGATCGTCGTCCTCGGTCAGCAGCAGTTGAATGGTGAGCCCGCCACGGCTTGGCTGTTGCAGCCAGTGTCTGGAGGCAAGCAGGCGCCCGGATACCAGCGGCAGACCGCCGGACGCTGGACGGGTTTGCAGTGCAGTCGCCCGTAATTCGTCAATATTTTGGCTTATTGGGGTCGGGTGCGCGGTGTTTTCCTGGCCGGGAGGCGCGTACTGGGTGAATACGGTGAAGCCGAGGAGTGCTGCGGTTACGCCTGCACCAAGTCCCGCGGCAAGGCTGCGGGGGAGAAATGGCAGCCTGCGCACACGCGCGTTGTCGGTGCGGGCACGCCAGGCATGCCGCCAGCCCACACGGTCGGACTGCGCCGCAAAGGCGGCCAGCAGGGCCTTGTCAGCCAGGATATTCAGGCGGCGGATCAGGCCACCGGAGGACAGGGCCAGCAGCCGGTACGCGCCCGGGGTGAAAAGATCATTGCCCCGGTAGCCGGCGCTGTGCAAGCGGAAGCGCAGGTAGTCCCTGACTTCGGGCGGACTCAGGGGTGACAGGCGGAAGCAGTGGCTGATACGGTCGCGCAATTGACGAATTTCATGTTTTTCAATGAGTTGGTCCAATTCCGGTTGTCCAAACAGTACCAGCTGCAGGAGTTTGCTGTAGCGCGTTTCCAGGTTGGACAGCAGGCGGATCTCTTCCAGGGTATCGAGCGACATTTGTTGCGCTTCTTCTATAAATACAACAACTTGTCGGTTATCCCGGTGCGCTTCCAGCAGGTGGTTCTGCAGCAGTTGCTGCAGCCGCAGTCGTGAAGTGTCCGCGCTGGCTGGCAGGTTCAGCTCCAGTGCAATGGCGGCCAGTATTTCATCCCGGGTAAGGCTGGGGTTGGTGAGGTAGACCACCTCGACCGAGTCGGGCAGTTGTTCCTGCAGCATGTGGCATAACATGGTCTTCCCGGTGCCGACTTCCCCGGTGACCTTGACCATGCCTTCCCCGTGGGTAATGGCGTACACCAGCGAGTCCAGGATCTCGGCGCGCTGTCCGCCACCGAAAAAGCGCTGCGTATCGGGGGTAATGCGGAAGGGGGCCGCTGACAGTCCAAAATGCCTGTTATACATGTCAAACTCCTGTGTTTACCGGCTGGATCAGGAGTTACAAGCAATTTGTGCGCCACTGGCCTTAGCGTGGCTTGTCAGCGGAAGGGGTTACTCGTTCAGTTGCAGGCTGCCGGTGAGCGCCGTTACGTCCGGAAGCCGGTGTTGTTCCAGGTACGTGCGGATGCCGTCGTTCAGTTTCGGACAGATCAGCGGGTCGTAGAACAGGGCGGTGCCCACGCCGACAGCCGCAGCACCGGCGATCAGAAACTCGATGGCATCCTGCGCGCTGTTGATGCCGCCCTGCCCGATGATCGGGATATCGTGCGCCTTGCAGACCTGGTAGACCTGGTGAACTTTCAACAGCGCCACCGGTTTGATGGCCGGTCCTGACAGGCCGCCCTGGTTGTTGCCAATGACCGGCCTGCGCTGGTCAATGTCGATGGACATGCCCATCAGGGTGTTGATTACCGCGAAGGCGTCACTGCCCGCCTCGATGCAGCGTCGGGCATTGCCCGCAATATCGGTCTGGTTGGGCGACAGTTTGGTGATCAGCGGTTTTCCGGTAGCCTTGCGACAGGTTTCCACCACGCGTGCGGACATATCCGGATCATTGCCGAAGGCTACCCCACCTTCCTTGACGTTTGGGCAGGAAATGTTGATTTCTATCGCGTCAATCGGCGAGTCATCGAAGCGGCGGGTAACCTCGTGGTATTCCTCCACCGTGGAGCCGGATACATTGGCGATGAAACGCGTTTCCCCGAAATCAAGCGCGGGCAGAATGGTATTCACGACATGATCGACGCCCGGGTTCTGCAGACCAATGGCATTCAACATGCCCGCCGGCGTTTCATCGATCCGGTGCGGCCGGTTGCCGGGCCGTGGTTCCAGCGTGGTGCCCTTCAGGCAGATGGCACCGGCGTCACGGTTGGAAAATCCCCTCACCCGTGTATATTCTTCGCCGAATCCCACGCAGCCGGACAGTAATACCAGCGGTGTATCGAAGTTGAGGCCGCAGAAATCAAGCTGCAGAGGATTGCTGTTTTGAGTCATCGCCGGGTATTGGACCTGAACTGCCGGGGAAAGTGAAGTGGTTTGCAAAGGCCGACCGGCAGGACCCGTGCAAGCGTTTACGGGGTTTCGCCCGACCGGTTTTTACCGTCGCAATACCAGCTGCGTCGGCAGGGAGCCCGTTTTCTGCACGGTCTTCAGCCACGGATGTTTAACGCGTTTTCCCCGGAGTCCCCCATGTTTCATGTCGTGCTATACCAGCCGGAAATACCACCCAACACCGGTAATATCATTCGCCTGTGCGCCAACACCGGCAGTCAGTTGCACCTGGTAAAACCCCTGGGTTTCGAGCTGGAAGACAAAAGACTGCGTCGCGCAGGACTCGACTACCGGGAATGGGCCCGTGTGGCCGAGCACGAGTCATTCGATGCATTTCGAGAGGAGGTAAAACCCGGCCGGATCTGGGCAGTGTCCACGCGTGGCCGTCGCCTGTACAGCGAGGTTTCGTACCAGCCGCAGGATGCTTTCCTGTTCGGGCCGGAAACCCGCGGACTCCCTGAAGATTTGCTTGAACAACTGGGGCGGGAACAGGTGATTCGTATTCCAATGGTCGCGGCAAGCAGAAGCCTGAACCTGTCCAATGCGGCGGCGATCCTGGTGTACGAGGCATGGCGTCAGCAAGGATTTTTCAAGGGCAGCTAGCCCGGAGTTCTCACCGGGTTCTGAAGCGAGCCTGCAGGTGAGGACATGGAACCGGTAGCGCCCGATCCAGACCGTCTGCCGCAGGGATGCGGCAGTCGAGCGGCCAGGGATGGCAGGTTTTGCGTGTCTGGATCGGGCGCTACCGGTTCCATGTCCGGATTGCCCGACCTGGCTCAAAACGTACCTGCCGCTTACGCTTCAGCTGCGTTAGTTGCCGGTGAAGGAGACAGCGGTAGATGCATCAGTGTGTTTCGGCTTTCGGTTCGCGGGCCAGCAGGGCATCCACCGCTGCCGATGCGCTTTCCCCGTCGTAGAGTACGCGTTTCACCTGCTGCGTGATCGGCATATCGACCTGTTGTGCGTCCGCCAGTGCAGCCAGCTCTCTGGCCGTGTGCAGGCCTTCAACGGCCTGTCCGATATCCGCAACCGCCTGTTCCAGCGCCGTGCCCCGGCCGATGGCCAGTCCCAGGCGGCGGTTACGCGATTGATCGTCGGTGCAGGTCAGCACCAGGTCCCCGACACCCGCCAGTCCCATGAAGGTTTCCTGTCGGCCACCCATTTTGATGCCAAGGCGCATGATCTCGGCCAGCCCGCGCGTAATCAGCGCCGCTCGCGCATTGGCGCCGTAGCCGAGGCCGTCGGATATGCCGGCGGCGATGGCCAGTACGTTCTTGATCGAACCGCCCAGCTCGACACCGATGACATCCGTACTGGTGTAGGCGCGGAAACGGGAGCTGTGAAACAGCTGTGCGACCTGGCCGGCATATTCGCCGTTGGCCGATGCCACGGTCACGGCGGTAGGCAAACCCATGGCGACTTCTTTGGCGAAGCTGGGCCCGGACAATACAGCCATGGCGCCGTGTCCCGGCAGCTCTTCTTCCACCACCTGGTGCAGGAATCGGGCACTGCCGGGTTCCAGGCCCTTGCTGGCCCATACCAGATTGAATGCGGGGCCGATCGCCTTGCGGACGCGTTGCAGAACGGAGCGAAAACCGGCGCTGGGTACAGCAACCAGCACGAAGTCAGCGTCTTCCAGCGCGGAAAGCAGTTCGGCAACCGGAGTCAAACCCGGCGGAAACTCCAGGCCGGGCAGATAATGCTGGTTGCATCGATCGGCAGCCAGGCGTTGTACATGGTCTTCGTCACGGTCCCACAACCTGACCTGGTTGCCGTTCCTGCGTAACAGCATGGCCAGCGCGGTGCCCCAGGAACCGGCACCCAGTACCGCAATGGCCGGACTTGACGAGTGCGGCATACCCGGTGCGTCTAGCTGGCGGAAGCGGCCTGCTGCGCGTTTTCGGCTGCCTTTTCTGCGTACATCATGTCAAAGTTGATCGGCGCGAGTAACAGGGGCGGGAAGCCGCCCTTGGTGACCAGGCTGGAAATTTCTTCACGCGCATAGGGGAAAAGAATGTTGGGGCAATAGGCGCCGAGCATGGTGCCTTTTTGTGCCTGGTCAAAACCCTTGAGTGAGAACAGGCCCGCCTGCTGAACCTCGACCAGGAAACCCGTTTTCTCGCCCTGTTTGGCTGTTACGGTGATATTCAGACCAACCTCGTAGAGATTTTCTTCGATATTGTTGACCGTGGTATTCAGCTGCAGGCTGATTTCGGGCTTGAAGTCTTCCGCAAATACGCCGGGGGAGTTGGGCGCTTCGAGCGATACATCCTTGAGATAGATACGCACGATTGCAAATTCTGCTTCGCCTGCGGCGACGGCCTGGGGGTTGTCTTCAGTCATTTGAGTAATCCAGTGGTCAAATTGAATCGAATTATTTTTTGCTGACGGGCAGGCTGGCGTTCTGCCAGGCCGCAATCCCGCCGCTGAGATTGTACACGTTTTCGAAACCGTTTTTTTTCAGAATGTTGCCGATACTGCTGGAGCGGTTACCGGAACGACAGTAGGCGATAATCGGTAATTCCTTGTATTTATTCAGTTCCGCAACCCGTTCCGGGAGTTGTTTGAGCGGAATATGGATGGCTTCGGGAATGTGCCCTTCCCGGTATTCCTTTTCTTCCCGGGTATCGAGAAACACGGCATTTTCCCGGTTGCTCAGGCGCGTGGCCTGGGTCGGATCCACGGATTTCATGCCACCCAGACGGCGCATGATTTCGCTGGCGAAAAATGCGCCAAGGGTGCCGATAAAAGCGAGTATCAGGATCGGGTGGTTGCCGGTGAATTCGGCTATGCGGGCAAAATCCACGCGGGATTTCCTCCAGTTACAGGTGGCTGTGGAGCGGGTTGATCAGTTGCCGGAAGGCATGCTGCAGAATACTTCCCGCATCATGCCGATCAGGCGCAGGGTGCGGGAATCGCTTACCCGGTAGTAGACCCGGTTGGCGTCCTTGCGCGACGCCAGAATACCCTTGTCCCGGAGGATGGCAAGATGCTGGGAGATATTGCTCTGCGAGGTACCGACGTGTTCCACGATATCCTGCACACTGACTTCCTGATCGCCGAGCGTACAGAGGATTTTGAGACGCAGCGGGTGCGACATGGCTTTCAGGGAGCGGGATGCGCGATCGATGTCTTCGTCCCGGGTAATGAGGGTTTCACTGGCCGACGCCATCAGCATTTTCTCCACCTGTGGTGCCATCTAGACGTAATGAAAAAGCGTGCCCGGACCAATGTTTTAGCCCTGCCCTTTATAATCAAAACATTATACAATAATACGCCTGTGAAGAAAGTCGCAAATTGTTCCAGTGTTGCCAACGGCATAGCCAGCTTGCCGGGATCAGGTTAGACTTGGTCTAAATCATTGTGAGCCACCCTTGGTTTAATTGAGGTTATGTCAAAATCACCACGCCCTGTAGCCCTGATCATCCTGGATGGCTGGGGTTACAGCGAAGATCTTGAATCCAACGCCATCGCTGCCGCCAACACCCCGGTCTGGGACCGGATGTGGCAGGCGTATGCCCATAGTTTTATTCGTACTTCCGGTGCGGCCGTAGGATTGCCGGGTGACCAGATGGGCAATTCCGAAGTCGGGCACCTCAACCTGGGTGCCGGTCGCGTGGTCTACCAGGAGTTCACGCGCGTCAGTCGCTCGATCAAGACGGGCTCCTTTTTTACCAATGCCACCCTGACGGATGCGGTAGACCTGGCCATCGAAACGGAAAAGGCAGTGCATATCATTGGCCTGTTGTCGCCCGGCGGTGTGCACAGTCACGAAGAGCATATTCATGCGATGGTCCAGCTGGCGGTGGAACGCGGTGCCGGCAAGGTCTATTTACACGCCTTTCTCGATGGACGCGATACGCCGCCGCGCAGCGCGGCGGCGTCCATCCAGGCGATGGATGACAAGTTCCGCGAACTGGGCAATGGCCGTTTTGCCTCGATGATCGGCCGTTACTACGCCATGGACCGCGACCATCGCTGGCCCCGTATCCAGGCAGCCTACGATCTGATCACCGAGGGAAAGGCGGAGTTCGAGGCGCAGGACGCGATCAGCGGACTGGAAATGGCCTACGCGCGCGATGAGGGTGACGAGTTTGTAAAGGCTACGCGCATCGTGCCCGAGGGCGAGCAGCCGGTGCGCGTGGAAGACGGCGACGTCGTGGTTTTCATGAACTTTCGCTCCGACCGCGCTCGCCAGATCACCCGCCCCTTTATCGAGGACGACTTCGACGGGTTCGAGCGCGAGGTGACACCCCGGCTGGGCCGTTTTGTCAGTCTCACCGAGTACAACGCGGAGTTCGACGTCCCGGTTGCCTTTCCGCCGGAGCGTTTAAAGAACGTGTTTGGTGAATATGCCTCCAGGCTGGGTCTGCGCCAGTTGCGGCTGGCGGAAACCGAGAAGTACGCGCACGTTACCTTCTTTTTCAACGGCGGTCGGGAAGAGCCCTTTGAAGGCGAGGACCGCATCCTGGTGCCGTCACCGCTGGTGGCGACCTACGACCTGAAACCGGAAATGAGCGCAGCGGAAGTGACCGACCACCTGGTCGAGGCGATCCGTGGCGACCGGTACGACGTGATTATCTGCAACTACGCCAACCCCGACATGGTCGGACATACGGGTAATTTTGATGCGGCGGTGAAGGCGATAGAAACCATCGACCGGTGCCTGGGGCGGGTGTTCGATGCATTGCAGGAAGCCGGTGCCGAGGCGTTGATTACGGCGGATCACGGTAATGCCGAACAGATGCGCGGCAAGGAGACCGGCCAGGCACATACCGCGCATACGTCCAACCCCGTGCCCCTGCTGTACGTCGGCCGACCGGCAAAGATGACGGACGGCGCGCTGGCCGACGTTGCGCCCAGCCTGCTGTACCTGATGGGCCTGGAAATTCCGCGGGAGATGACGGGGCGCTCGCTGGTCGAGCTGATCGACGAGCACCGTTCCGGCGACGATGCCCCGGTAGCGCCACAGGAGGCGGAGGCCTGATTCCTGGTGTCGGGTGCCTGCAGTCATGCACCGTACCGGCGCCGTCCCGCGCTGCTGCTGTTGCTCTGCGTTCTCCTGGCGGTTCCGGCGTTCAGCGTGGGCGCAGACGACCCGGCTGCAAAGGCGGCGGAACTCGCCGCCCTGCGCGAACGCATGCAGACGCTGCAGAACCGGCTACGGCACAACCAGGATAAAAAGAGCCGCGCCGAACAGAAGTTGCGCGAGGTCGAAACAAAAATCAGCACGGCCAGCCGCGAGCTGCTACGCATCGAACACAGGCTGGAAAACAGTACCCGACAGCTCGCCGACCTGCAGACACGGCAGCAGGAGCAGACCCGGGCATTGCGACAGCAACGCCGGCAAATTGCCAGGGAAGCGCGTGCAAGCTACGCCATGGGCAGACAGCAGCAGGTCAAGCTGCTGCTCAACCAGGAACAGCCGGCGGCTGTCGGCAGGGCGCTGACCTATTTCGGCTATTTGTCACGTGCGCGTATGGCGCGCGTGGATTCCATTCATACTGCGTTGGCTGAACTGCAGGCAACCACGGCCTCCATACAGGATACCAACCGCGAGCTGATGGAACTGCGCAGCCGCCAGCTGCTGGCATCCCGGCGCCTGCAGGAAAAGAAGCAGCAGCGCGAACAGGTAGTGGCGAAGATTGGCCGTGAACTCGAAAGCCAGAGCGACGAGCTGCACAGGCTCCGTCAGGACGAGAAGCGCCTGCAGAAACTGCTGGCTTCGTTACGGGAACTGCTGGCGGATATTCCCCTCGATGCCAGCCACCATCAGCCTTTCAGGACATTGAAGGGCAAGCTGCACTGGCCCGCTCCCGGTCGGCTGACCTCGCGCTTTGGCAGCCGGCGCGGGAACAGCGGGTTGACCTGGCAGGGCGTCACGATTACTGCCCCTGAAGGTACCCGTGTGCGGGCGATTGCACAGGGCCGCGTGGCTTTTGCGGACTGGATGCGCGGCTTCGGTCTGCTGCTGATCGTGGATCACGGCGACGGTTACATGAGCCTGTACGGTCACAACCAGGCGCTGTATAAGGAAGTCGGTGAATGGGTCGATACAGGGGAAATGGTGGCAACACTGGGCGCCAGCGGTGGTCAGAACCGTCCCGGACTGTATTTTGAGCTCAGGCACCAGGGGCGGCCCATCAACCCGGTGCGCTGGTGCTCCGGCAGGCCGGCATCGCTGTCCTGATGTACGGCGGGCGCCCGGCTATGGTAAGGTCCGCATTATCCGTGTAGCCGATTCATAAGTAAGGCTTTTATTATTCACACATATTGAGGTGACCGATCAGGTCACCAGGCTGGAATTGAATGAGTGTAAAGAGAAAGAACGTTTTTCTGGTACTGGCCGGCGTAGTGGCCGGACTTTCCCTGTCGATTGGCCAGGGTGTTTTCGCCGAGCGCGAAGCCACCGCAACTGCCGGATTGCCGGTCGAGGAGCTGCGTACCTTCAGTGATGTGTTCGGTCGGATCAAGAATGACTACGTCGAGGATGTGTCCGACAAGGAGATGCTGGAGAATGCCATTCGCGGCATGCTCTCCGGCCTGGACCCGCATTCGGCCTATCTCGACCAGGAACAGTTCAAGGAGCTGCAGGTCGGGACGACCGGGGAGTTTGGCGGGCTGGGTATCGAAGTCGGTATGGAGGATGGCTTTGTAAAGGTCATCGCGCCCATTGACGATACGCCCGCGCAGCGCGCCGGTATCGAGGCCGGTGACCTGATTATCCGCCTCGACGACACCCCGGTGAAAGGGCTGACGCTGAATGAAGCGGTAAAGATCATGCGTGGCAAGCCGGGCTCCGTGCTCAGGCTGACCGTGGTGCGCGAAGGTGTCGATCAGCCGCTGAAAATTGACATCAAGCGCGACATTATAAAGGTGAAGAGCGTCAAGCATCGCATGCTGGAAGACGGTTTCGGCTATGTGCGCATATCGCAGTTCCAGTCCAAGACCGCAGAAAACATGGTCGAGGCGGTGGAGAAGCTGAAAAAGGAAGCAGGCGGTGCGCTGAAGGGCATGGTGCTGGACCTGCGTAATAATCCCGGTGGTGTGCTGAATGGAGCGGTTGCCGTATCCGATGCGTTCCTGAAGAAAGGCCTGATTGTGTATACGGAAGGCCGGGTGAACGACTCCAAGCTGAGGTTCAATGCCACGCCGGACGATATCCTGGATACTGCACCGCTGGTGGTCCTGGTCAACCAGGGTTCGGCGTCGGCGTCGGAAATCGTTTCCGGTGCCCTGCAGGATCACAAGCGGGCCATTATTGTCGGCTCCCGGACTTTTGGCAAAGGCTCAGTCCAGACCATACTGCCGTTGAGCAACGGTACCGCGGTGAAACTGACCACGGCACGTTACTACACGCCTTCCGGTCGTTCTATCCAGGCGGAAGGCATCGTGCCGGATATCCGCCTGGAGCCGGTGCGGGTTTCGAAGGTTGAGCGTTCCTTCGACCCGATCAAGGAGGCCGACCTGAGCGGCCATCTTTCCAACGGCAACGGTAAAAAGGCGAAGAAAAAAACCGGCGCTGGCGACAAGGAAAAAACAAAACAGGAAGAGGAAGAGTCGCTGGCGCAAAAGGACTACCAGCTGTATGAGGCGCTGAACCTGTTAAAAGGCCTGGCGATTCAGCGGGAGAAAATGCAGTGACCAAACGAACCGGCCTCTGGCCGGTTCTTTTTTTGTGTGTCGCTTTTCTGCCACCGGCCCAGGCAGGTAACCGTTCCACGGACCTGCCTGCCATCAGCATCATCATCGATGACATGGGTAAACGCCTGGAAAACGGACACCGGGTACTGGCGCTGCCCGGCCCGGTAGCCTGTGCCTTCCTGCCGCGCGCACAGCACACGGATTCCCTGGCCCGCCAGGCGCACGCCGCAGGCAGGGAAATCCTGCTGCACCTGCCGATGGACAGTGTCGACGGGCGGCGGCTGGATGCGGGTGCGGTCACGCTGGATATGACCGAAAAACAGTTTGCGGCTACGGTAGCCGCCGACCTGGACGCCGTGCCGTATGTCACGGGGATCAACAATCACATGGGGAGCTTGCTGACCCGTCATCCCGGGCATATGCTGTGGCTGATGCGGGCGATGCAGCAGCAGGCGGCGCTGTTTTTTGTCGACAGCCGTACCACGGTGGCCACCGTGGCGAAAAGGGTTGCCATGGAGAACGCGGTGCCCAGTACCGAGCGCAACGTGTTTCTCGACAATGAACTGGGAGCGGATGCCATCGCGTTCCAGTTTGAACGCCTGCTCGCACTGGCCAGGAAGCAGGGCACGGCACTGGCCATCGGCCATCCTCACCCGCAGACACTGGCGTTTCTGGAGCAGCAGCTGCCGCAACTGGGGCGGCGGGGTGTTCGCCTGCTGCCGGTGCGCGACCTGATCGAACTACAGCAACAGGGTGAAAACACATGGCAAGCGTCCTGGTCCCCCTCGCACAGGGGTGTGAAGAACTAGAAGCCGTTACCGTGGTGGATTTGTTGCGGCGCGCCGGTATCGGTGTGGTAACCGCAGGTCTGGACGACCGGCCGGTACGTGCGTCAAGAGGCACGGTGCTGATCCCGGACACTACGCTCAACGAGGCACTGAAACAGCAGTATGACATGGTGGTCCTGCCCGGCGGTTTGCCCGGCGCAGAGCACCTGGATGCCGATCCGCGCATACGCGGTGTGGTGAAGCAGATGATGGAAACGGACCGCTATACGGCTGCGATTTGTGCCGCACCCCGGGTGCTCGCCGGTATGGGCCTGCTCGAAGGCCGGCAGGCAACCAGCTTCCCGGGTGTGCTGGATGATTTTGATGGCATCGAGTATCGCACGGATGCCGTGGTACAGGATGGCAAGGTCATTACCTCGCGCGGCCCGGGAACAGCGATGGATTTTGCGCTGGTGCTCATCGAGCAACTGGTCGGAAAAGAAAAGCGCGATGAAGTGGAAGCCGGACTGCAGCGGCCGCATCAGGGCTGAAAGGAGCGCGGTTGAAACTGATTGAAGTTGTCGCGGATGCCGGGCACCTCGATACGTTGACCGGGCTGGCCGAGCAGTACGGTGCGCTCGACTACTGGTACAGCCAGACGGTCGAGGACCAGCGTCGCAGCCTGCGCATGCTGGTGGACGATGCCAAAC
>DRQL01000082.1 GCA_011371465.1 Gammaproteobacteria bacterium
CCGCCAATACTCCCACCCGACAGAACGCCCAGCTGATCCACAACGGCCTGCAAATTCGTGTCCAGTGACTGGAAAACCGGTCTGTATTTGTCCTGCACAATCGGCGCCAGATAATTCAGCGCTCCGTCAATCGCATTGACCCGTAGTCGATTGAGCATGCTGTTATACACACCCCGCAACAGCGCATCGGCACTATCTGTAGCCAAAACAACGATGGTCTGTGATGTATTGTATTGCCCACCCGTTTGGTCGTATATCGTGAATGTAGCCTGGTAGATGCCGGTTGCTGTATAGCTGTAGGCAAGTTCCGCTTCCGCGTCCGTCGCGGAAAAGTCGATGGTGCCATTCCCGTCATAATCGGCATCGATTTGCTGGATCGCGTTTCCGCTGTTGTTGGTCAGGACAAATGACACGGCATGGGGCACATAACCGCAAGGAACATCCGCCTGAATTGTGACCGGCGTCACAGCAGTACTGGTAATGATTCTAGTGGTACTCGTGGCGAGGCCATCCGGCATGGTGGCAGTAGCCGTCAGGGTATTTGCACCCGGTTCCAGCGGAATGTTGTTGACGTAAAAGTTGTTGCCAACTGTACAGGCCACACGACCGTTGACGGTGACAGCGGTACCGGACGGACCACTGAAGGTGCCGGTAACCGACACACTGTCTTCCGCGACGGTGATGCCCTCACCGGGATCTGTTACCGTCAGGGTAAGCACCTGCCCGACCCCCACACTGGCGGATGGCGCAGAATTTCCGGCCGCATCACTGACTACCACGGCAAATACCTGGCCGGTGGTCGCAGCGAAACCGGTGTTGAAGCTCCCATCCGGGTTCGCAGTAACGGTTGAAGTGGTGCCGGTATCGTAGTTAACCAGTTTTACCGTTGCGCTTGCCTCGACGCTACCTGTACTTCCCGCCACCTGGACCTGTCCCGAATCAGGAGCACTCACTGAAATCAGACTGACATCGGCCTGTGGCGGCGGGATGTTATCCGCCAATGGCGGCAAGGTGACCAATCCAAGTACCGCGCGTTGCAATACCACAAGATCACCTGCATTCAACATTCCGTCGACATTACCCAGCGGGGCCACGTCGGCAGCCAGCAATTCCTGGTTGGTGGGGTCTATCTCACCGAAAAGGATGAGCTGCAGCACCAGAATATCAGCTGCAGTAAGTATCCCGTCAGGGCTCCCGCGCGGCGCCAGGTCGCCGGGAATATTGTTCGTGGTATATGAGGTGCCGGGAAGAATCAGCAGGAATGCTGTTGCCACTGCGGGCAGTATTCGTTGGCGCAGGTTCAGGAAAAACGCGAGGTACTGCTGTCCGCACAGCCCCGGATATCTACGCGATGTGAGAAAAATACCCCCGGTTCTTACTGAACCCGAACGAGAATCGTTCGCGTGCATTTTCAATGCACTATCCTCCCTATCTTTTTATTTTATATGCCAATTTCATCCTTTGACTGGCAATCACCCGCTACTGATCCATTGAACCGGATGGTGGTTAACGGCCAGTGCTCCATGGATTAACCGCAGTATAAAAGCCCTTTTGCACAACCACTACCGCAAATACCGGTCAGATGGTCCAGGGAAATCTGAATCAGAGCGGTAAACGATTTGTAGCTGACATTTATTACATAGCCCTCCCGGAGTACCGGTCTTCAGTGCGAAAATCGGAGCGGGCTTTCGCGGTCGAGGGGACCTACGGGGTTTCCTGCAGGCTGCCGCCGCCTTTTTTCATGCGCTTGCCGGCTGCGGCGCGTTCCTTTCTTACCTTTTTGGGGTCGGCGATCAGCGGCCGGTAGATTTCTACCCGGTCACCCGGCTGCAGCACCTGGTCCGGTTTTTTGAGCTTGCCGAAAATGCCGACTTTGGCTTTTTCCAGGTCGATTTCCGGGAAGCGTTCGAGGATGCCGGATTGTTCAATGGCCTGCCGGAGACTGGTTCCCGGCGTCACATCCAGCTTGAGAATTACCTGCTCTTCCGGTTTGGCGTAGGCCACCTCTACCGGGATCGATTCAGCGTTTTCCATAGACTTCCACCGCGCGTTTGTGAAAGGAGTCCACCAGGGAATTGGCGATCTGGCTGAACACCGGGCCCACCACCAGGTCCAGCATGCGGCTGGCAAACTCGAACTCCACGTCAAAACTCACCTTGCAGCCCTGGTCACCCAGCGCGTCGAAACGCCAGAACCCTTCCAGGTGTTTGAAAGGCCCTTCCACCAGGCGCATTTCGATCATTTTGTCTTTCTGGTTGCGGTTGCAGGTGGTGAACGCTTTTTCCACCCCGCCCTTGGATAATTCGATGGTGGCCCTGACCTCGTCATCGGTACGCGACAGCACCCTTGCGCCACTACACCAGGGCAGGAACTCGGGGTAGGTTTCGATATCATCCACCAGGGCGAACATTTGTGCCGGCGTGTACGGCACCAGCGCCGATTTGCTGATCGATGTCATGGTACTACTCCGCCAGTCCGAGCAGGCCGGAAAAGTCCACGATACCGGTCACGTTCAGGAACACCACCAGCACCGCAAACGGGGTCACGTAACGTACCAGCAGGCGCCACAGCAGGTAACCCGCACCATCGCCCATGTCCAGTTCCTCCACGCTGTCGCTGCGTTTCATGACCCAGACACTGAACAGCGCAATGAACAGGCCGCCCAGCGGCAGCATGATATTGGCCGTCAGGTAGTCCAGCAGGTCGAACACCGTGTAGGTTTTGAAGATCGGTATAAACGACAGTGGCCGGAACTCGGCCCAGCGGTTAAAGGACATGATGGTCAGCAAACCGAAACCCCAGGTGGCAATACCCGCACAGACTGACGCATAGATGCGCGTCATACCCTTGTTCTCCACCAGCCAGGCTACCGCCGGCTCGATCAGCGAGATGGCCGAGGTCCAGGCGGCGAACACCAGCAGCACGAAAAACAGGGTGCCGAACAACCAGCCGCCCGGCATGTGCCCGAAAGCAATCGGCAGGGTCTGGAAAATCAGCCCCGGACCGGAACCGGGCTCCAGCCCGTTGACGAACACGATGGGAAAGATCGCCATCCCCGCCAGCAGCGCCACCAGGGTATCCAGGAAGGCGATGGTGATACTGGTTTTGGCGATCGAGGTGCGCTCCGGCAGGTAGGATCCGTACACCATGATGGCGCCCATCCCCAGGCTGAGAGTAAAAAACGCGTGCCCCATGGCAATCAGCACCCCGTTCGCCGATATTTTGCTGAAGTCCGGGGTGAACAGGAATTCCAGACCCTGGTCGAAGGCGCCGCTGGCAAGCGCATAACCATCCAGCAGGATCAGCAGCACGAACAGTCCCGGCACCAGGAAGCGCACGGCTTTTTCCAGCCCGCCACGCACACCGCGCGACACCACGATCATGGTCAGCACCATGAACAGGGTATGCCAGGCCAGCAGACGCTCCGGATCCCCGGTCAGCTGCTCGAAAATGCTCGCCACGCCTTCGGCCGTGGCCCCGCTGAAGGAACCGGCGGCGGCGCGGAACACGTAGGCCAGCGCCCAGCCGGCAATCACACTGTAATAGGAGAGGATCAGGAACCCGGCCAGCACGCCCGCCCAGCCGATCCAGCGCCAGACATGACTGGCGCCGGCTTCCTCGGCCAGGGCGCGCATGGTGTTGATGGGGCTCTGGC
>DRQL01000083.1 GCA_011371465.1 Gammaproteobacteria bacterium
AGCGCTGCAAGTTCTCACGGGAGGTATCAGATCCATTTAAAGCCCTGCCCTGCTGAGCAGGGCTCCATGCTTTTTAGCGTTGGATAAAAGGTGACAGATTTATTTATAGGATATTTGGGGCCAGAGTAAAAACTCTCACTACCGGTACACCGCCTTCGGCGAAGTAACCCGGCACCAGGGCATGGCCTACGGCCATGACGACCCCCAGGGCCGGGTCCGGATCCTCGACTACCCCAGCGGGGCGCAGCTGAGCTACCGCTACAGGGTTCAGGCAGATGCAGGTCCAGCCCGAATCCAGTACACTTCCGGCGAAGCCGATGACTGACAGATACCGGACACGCTGATGGACATGAATTTCCTTGATTTTGAGCAGCCTATTGCCGAACTGGAGGCGAAGATCGAAGAGCTTCGCTATGTTGGCGATGACGCGGAAATCAACATCAACGAGGAAATCGGCCGCCTGCAGGCCAAGAGTCAGTCGCTCACCGAATCGATTTTCTCCAACCTGAACGCCTGGCAGGTTTCGCAGCTGGCGCGTCATCCCCAGCGGCCCTACACGCTGGACTACGTCAGCCGGATTTTTACCGATTTTCACGAACTGCACGGTGACCGAACCTACGCGGACGACAAGGCCATCGTGGGTGGCCTGGCACGTCTGGAGGGCAAACCGGTCATGGTGATCGGGCAGCAGAAAGGGCGTGACACCAAAGAGAAAATCCGGCGTAATTTCGGCATGCCGCGCCCGGAAGGGTATCGCAAGGCCATGCGCCTGATGCAGATGGCGGAACGTTTCCACCTGCCGGTGCTGACCTTTATCGATACGCCCGGCGCCTACCCGGGCATCGGCGCGGAAGAGCGCGGCCAGAGCGAAGCGATTGCGCGTAACCTGTTTGTCATGGCCGACCTCAAAACACCGATCGTCTGCACTGTGATCGGCGAGGGCGGTTCCGGCGGGGCGCTTGCCATCGGGGTCGGTGACCGCATGATGATGCTGCAGTACAGCATCTACTCGGTCATTTCGCCGGAAGGCTGTGCGTCCATCCTGTGGAAGAGTGCCGACAAGGCCTCCGATGCCGCCGAGGCGATGGGCATCACCTCGACCCGCCTGAAGGAGTTGCAGCTGATCGATACGGTGATCGAGGAACCCCTGGGCGGCGCGCACCGCGACGTCGACGAGATGGCACGCCGCGTTAAACAGCACCTGGTCGAACAGGTCGACCAACTCGACCGCCTGCCCACTGATCAGCTGATCGCGGCACGCTATCAACGCCTGATGTCCTTCGGTGAGTTCACCGAAAAGTAAACTGCATCCCGCACAGCTCGTGCAGCAGCTGCCAGCGGCGCCGCACTACCATGTGGCGTTCAGCGGTGGCGTGGACTCGCACACCCTGTTGCACCTGCTGGCCGGTCAACGCGACGCGTTGTCCGGCGCGCTCTCCGCCGTGCACGTCAACCACCGTATTCAGCAACAGGCCGGCGACTGGGAGACGCACTGCCGTTCGGTCTGCGAAGACCTGGGCATTCCCTGTCAGATTCTGCGCGTAGACGGCAAGGCCCGCCGTGGCGAAAGCCCGGAAGCCGCCGCACGTACCGCGCGCTACCGGGCGCTGGCAGACTGGTTGCCGGCCGGCGCGGTGCTGCTCAGCGCCCAGCACCGCGACGACCAGGCGGAAACCCTGTTGCTGCAGCTGCTGCGCGGTGCCGGTCCGCGTGGTCTGGCGGCGATGCCGGCGACGATGCCGCTGGGCGCCGGTCGCCTGGTGCGGCCGCTGCTGGAGCTGAGCCGTGCCGATATCCTTGACTATGCCCGTCGCCACCGGCTGCAGTGGGTAGAGGATCCCAGTAACGCAGACACAGGCTACGATCGCAACCTGCTCCGGCACCGGGTCATGCCGGAACTGCAACGGCACTGGCCAGGCCTGTCAAAGGTGCTGGCACGCGCGGCAAAGCACCAGGCGGACCAGCTTGAACTGGCCAACGCACTGGCAGCACAGGACAGCAGAACCTGTGACTGCACGGGGGCCAGCCTGTCGCTGACGGGTCTCGGCAAGCTGTCCGCGGCACGCCAGCGCAACCTGGTCCGTTACCGCGTTGCTGAACTGGGCCTGCCGCTGCCCTCGCAGGTCGTACTGGAACGGGTGGTGGAGGAAGTGGCGGGCAGCCGCAGGGATGCCAGGCCCTGTGTGCGCTGGCCGGGTGTGGAAGTGCGCCGCTTCCGCGACCGCCTGTTCATCATGGCGCCCTTGCCGGTGCTGGACCCCGTCGAACACTACCCGTGGGACCTGCAGGCTCCGCTGGCGCTGGAACAGGCCGGTGGTGTGCTGCGTGCCAGCCCCGTAGCCGGCAGCGGCCTGCGTCTGCCGGCTGGCCAGGAGAGGGTACAGGTGCGTTTCCGCCAGGGCGGCGAAGTGCTGCGGCCCGCCGGGCGCGCGCACCACCACCGCCTGAAAAAGCTGTTGCAGGAATGGCGGGTGCCGGACTGGGAGCGGGGACGTGTGCCGCTGCTGTACCTTGGCGACGAATTGATCGCGGTGGCCGGCCTGTGTGTCTGCGAAGGTTTTCGCAGCGGCGCCAGTGAGCCGGGACTGGCCCTGAGCTGGAGTCGGCTGCCGGATTCCTGACAGGATGCGCCGGTGATTTGTACCCGGGTGCATTGTCCGGCGAAACGGAATCTGTTAGTCTGGTTTCCCGTCCAGTTGTTGTTTCTCCCGCATTTTTCGGAGCTTCATGACCCAGTTCATATTCATAACCGGCGGCGTGGTTTCCTCTTTGGGGAAAGGCATCGCCGCCGCTTCGCTTGGCGCGCTGCTGGAAGCCCGCGGCCTTAAAGTCACGCTCATGAAGCTCGATCCCTACATCAATGTGGATCCCGGCACCATGAGCCCGTTCCAGCATGGCGAAGTCTATGTCACCAACGACGGGGCGGAGACCGACCTGGACCTGGGGCACTACGAGCGCTTTGTGCGCACCACCATGGGCAAGCGCAACAATTTCACCACCGGGCAGATCTACGAGCAGGTCATCCGCAAGGAGCGGCGCGGCGACTACCTGGGCGGGACCGTACAGGTCATCCCGCACATCACCGACGAGATCAAACGCTGTGTGCGCGCCGGTGCCGAAGGTGCCGATATCGCCATGGTGGAAATCGGCGGCACGGTTGGCGACATCGAATCACTGCCGTTTCTCGAAGCCATCCGCCAGATGGGCGTGGAGCTGGGCCACGGCAATGCCATTTTCATGCACCTGACCCTGGTGCCCTATATCGCCGCGTCGGGCGAGATCAAGACCAAGCCGACCCAGCACTCGGTCAAGGAACTGCGCTCCATCGGCATCCAGCCGGATATCCTGCTGTGCCGCGCGGACCGCACCATCCCGGTGGACGAGCGCCGCAAAATCGCGTTGTTCACCAATGTGCCGGACAAGGCGGTCATCTCGGCGGTGGATGTCGACAGCATCTACCGCATCCCGCTGCTGCTGAACCAGCAGCACCTCGATGATATCGCGGTGGAACTGCTGCACCTGGACGTGCCACCCGCAGACCTCTCGGAATGGCAGAAGGTATCGGACAGCCTGGATCATCCCGAGCGCGAAGTGACCATTGCCATGGTCGGTAAATACGTAAACCTGACCGAGTCCTACAAGTCGCTGTCTGAAGCCCTGATCCACGCCGGCATCCAGACCCGTACCCGGGTCCGGATCCGTTACGTGGATTCCGAGGTCATCGAACAGAAAGGCCTGGACGTGCTGGGCAAGGCGGACGCCGTGCTGGTGCCGGGCGGGTTCGGGGAACGCGGCGTGGAAGGCAAGATCATGGCCGTGCGTTACGCGCGCGAAAACGGCATCCCCTACCTGGGGATCTGCCTCGGCATGCAGGTCGCCGTGATCGAGTTCGCACGCAATGTCGCCGGCCTGGAAGGTGCGCAGAGCACCGAGTTCCTGCCGGAGACCCCGCACCCGGTGATCGGACTGATCACCGAGTGGCAGGACCGGCAGGGGAATATCGAGCGCCGCGACGAGAACAGCGACCTGGGCGGTTCCATGCGCCTGGGGGGGCAGACCTGCAACCTGAAGCCCGGTTCCCTGGCACACAAGGTGTACGGCAAGGACCAGATCGTTGAGCGCCACCGTCACCGCTACGAGTTCAACAACCGCTACCGGGAGCCGCTGGAAGCCGCCGGCCTGACCCTGTCCGGCACGTCGGTGGACAACAACCTGGTGGAGATGATCGAGATCGCCGACCATCCCTGGTTCCTGGCGTGCCAGTTTCACCCGGAATTTACCTCCACACCACGTGACGGGCACCCGCTGTTCACCAGCTTTGTCGAGGCGGCCAACCAGCGCCACAGTGCGGTGTACAGTACGACTGCTGAACAGCCCAGTCTCGTGCAGGCAGATGGCTGAATGAAAATGATAGTCGCAATGTCTGACGTACTATCCGGGGAACCTCTTAATTAACGTGGCATTCACGTCATTGCGAGCGAAGCGAGGCAATCTCCTACCATGGAATCAGTCCGTTAGAGATTGCCGCGTCACTTCGTTCCTCGCAATGACGAATTACAGGATAGAACACTCATGAAATTGTGCGGATTTGACGTGGGGCTGGACGCCCCCTTTTTTCTGATCGCCGGCCCCTGCGTGATCGAGAGCGAAGAACTGGCGCTGTCGACCGCCTCGGACCTGAAGCAGATGACCACGGAACTGGGCATCCCGTTTATCTACAAGTCGTCGTTCGACAAGGCCAACCGGTCTTCCGGCACCAGCTATCGCGGACCGGGCATGGAGGAGGGACTGCGTATTCTGCAGAAGGTAAAGGATGACGTACAGGTGCCGGTACTGACCGATGTGCACGAGGATACCCCGCTGGATGAAGTGGCAGCGGTAGTGGACGTGCTGCAGACGCCGGCCTTCCTGTGTCGCCAGACCAACTTTATCCAGAATGTGGCGCGCACCGGCAAACCGGTGAATATCAAAAAGGGACAGTTCCTGGCGCCCTGGGATATGAAGAACGTCGTCGACAAGGCACGCGCCACGGGTAACGAACAGATCATGGTGTGCGAACGCGGCGTGTCTTTCGGCTATAACAACCTGGTGTCCGATATGCGCTCTCTGGCGGCGATGCGTGACAGCGGTGCGCCGGTGGTGTTCGACGCCACGCATTCCGTACAACTGCCCGGTGGTCAGGGCAACGTATCCGGCGGGCAACGGGAATACGTGCCGGTGCTGGCGCGTGCAGCGGTGGCGGCGGGGGTGTCAGGGGTATTCATGGAAACCCACCCGGATCCTGCCAAAGCCCTGAGTGACGGCCCCAATGCCTGGCCGTTGGCGAGGATGACGGAACTGCTGGAGATATTGATGCAGCTGGACAGCACGGTAAAATCGCGGCCGTTTGCAGAAGCTTCCCTGTAAAACCGTCCCCGGCGGTCCACCGGTCCAGCCCGGGCAGCCCGCTGCCTGCTTCAGTGACCGGGCTTCCGACATAACCAGAATTTACCTTAATTAATAAATTTAACCAATTGTAATATGGAGACATAATGGCAAATATAACAGCGGTTAAGGGACGGGAGATTCTCGATTCGAGGGGAAATCCCACGGTCGAGGCCGACGTTCTGCTGGACGATGGGTCCATGGGCCGTGCCGCCGTGCCTTCCGGTGCTTCCACCGGTACGCGTGAGGCGGTCGAATTACGCGACGGTGACAGCAGCCGTTACCAGGGCAAGGGTGTCCGCAAGGCAGTTGCCAACGTCAATGGCGAGATCAGTGATGCCGTGATCGGCATGGATGCCGCAGACCAGGCCGCCCTGGACCAGCGGATGATCGAACTGGACGGCAGCGACAACAAGGGCCGCCTGGGCGCCAACGCGCTGCTGGCGGTTTCACTGGCGTCCGCGCAGGCGCAGGCACGTTCGAATGACGTCCCGTTGTACCGACACCTGGGTGGCGATACGGACTACCGGTTGCCGGTTCCGATGATGAATATCATCAACGGCGGCGCACACGCCAGCAACAGCGTTGACCTGCAGGAATTCATGGTTCTGCCGGTGGGCGCCGGCAGCCTGCACGAGGCGGTCCGTTACGGTGCCGAAGTGTTCCATGCGCTGAAGTCGGTCCTGATCGGACAGGGCCTCAGCACCACGGTAGGGGATGAAGGCGGCTTCGCACCCAACCTGTCCTCCAACGAAGCCGCCATCGAAGTCATCCTGGAAGCGATCGAAAAGGCCGGGTTTACCGCCGGCCGGGATATCTACCTGGGGCTGGACACGGCCAGCTCCGAGTTCTACCAGGATGGCAAATACGTGCTGGCATCGGAAGGCAAGGAATTCGACGCGGCAGGGTTTATCGACTACCTCGCGGCCTGGGTGGACCAGTACCCGATTCTGTCCATCGAGGACGCCCTGGACGAGAACGACTGGGAAGGCTGGAAACTGCTGACCGAACGGCTGGGCGAGCGCATCCAGCTGGTGGGCGATGACCTGTTTGTCACCAACACATCGATCATACAGCGCGGCATCGACGAGCATATCTCCAACTCCGTGCTGATCAAGCCCAACCAGATCGGCACCCTGACGGAAACCATGGCGGCCATTCGCATGGCGGCGGACGCCGGTTTCACTTCCGTGGTATCCCACCGTTCTGGAGAGACCGAAGATGTGGTGATCGCGGACATTGCCGTGGGCAGTTCGGCCACCCAGATCAAGACCGGTTCCCTGTCGCGCTCGGACCGGGTCGCCAAGTACAACCGGCTGATGCGCATCGAGGAGCAACTGGGCAGTGCCGCCCGCTATGCCGGGCCGGGCGGCTTCAGGCAGCTCGATGCCTAGCCCTGTTCCCTGAACCCGTATGCGATGGGTAATCCTGTTGCTGGTCGTGCTGCTGCTGGCGCTGCAGTACCGCATCTGGGTGGGCGAAGGCAGTTTCGCCGAAGTCTGGGACCTGTACCAGCAGGTGGAAAGGCAACGCGAAGAAAACCAGCGGCTGCGCGAGCGCAACCAGGCACTGGAAGCCGAGGTAAAGGACCTGAAACAGGGGCTGGGTGCCATCGAGGAGCGTGCGCGCGAGGAACTGGGCATGATCAAGGAAGACGAGACCTTTTACCAGATTATCGAAGAACCGGCCCCGGCAGATGAGCAACCGTAATCCCGCGTACTGGGCCATCGTACCGGCCGCCGGCAGCGGCCGCCGCATGGGTGCGGCAATTCCCAAACAGTTCCTGGAACTGGGTCAGCGGACCGTGCTGGAACACAGCCTCGATTCGTTATGGAATGCGGTGGAGCTGGAAGCGCTGGTGCTGGTCAGCCAGGGGCATCCGGCGCTGGCCGCGCTCATCGAGCGCCACCATGAACACAGGTTGATCCGCGCTGACGGCGGCCGGGAACGCTGTCACTCGGTACTGAACGGCCTGCAGGCACTCGTGGACCTGGCGCAGGCAGATGACTGGGTACTGGTGCACGATGCGGCCCGGCCCTGTGTGCGTTACCAGGACCTGCGCCTGCTGGTCGATACCCTGGCGGACCACGCCACGGGTGGGTTGCTGGGCACGCCGGTACACGACACGATCAAAAGAACCGATACCCGGGGCGCGGTTTGCGCCACGCTCGACCGGGATACGTTGTGGCGCGCCGGTACGCCACAGATGTTTCGCTACGACCTGCTGCGGCAGGCGTTGAAAAAGGCGCTGGAAGACGGTTTTGAAGTGACGGACGAATCTTCCGCTATGGAACACGCAGGACACCGGCCGCAGATGATCGAAGGGCACGCCGACAACATCAAGATCACGCGGCCGGAAGACCTGCCACTGGCGGAATATTTTCTGCAGCAACAGGGGCGCCTGTGAGAATCGGACAGGGTTTCGATGTGCATGCCCTGCAGGAAGGCGGGCGACTGGTCCTGGGTGGCGTGGAAATCGCACACACGCACAGCCTGGTGGCGCACTCGGACGGTGACGTGCTGCTGCACGCGTTGTGTGATGCCCTGCTGGGCGCCGCCGCGCTCGGTGACATCGGTCGGCACTTCCCGGACAGCGATTCCGCCCTGCGCGGTATCGACAGCCGCGAGCTGCTGCGCCGGGTAATGGAACAGCTGCATGCGCGCGGGCTGGCGGTCGCCGGTGCGGACCTGACCCTGGTTGCCCAGCAGCCCAGGCTGGCACCGTATGTCGATGACATGCGTGACCGGATTGCGCAGGACCTGAAGGTGGAGGCCGGTCGTGTCAACGTCAAGGCCACCACCACGGAACACCTCGGTTTCACCGGCCGTAAGGAAGGGATCGCTGCCTTCGCCGTAGTATTGCTGGATGAATGAAACGATTCCGCTGAGCCTGCCGCGCACCTGTGGAGATGCACTGGGTCCGGCAACCATCCGCAGCTGTCCCGAAGATTTCCAGGTAACCGAGATCCCGCTGGTCGCCCCGGATGGCGAAGGTGAACACTGCTGGCTGTATGTGCGCAAACGTAACGCCAACACGAACTGGGTAGCGGGACAACTGGCCGCTTTTGCCGGTGTTTCGCCACGGGCGGTGAGCTATGCCGGGTTGAAGGACAGGCACGCGGTCACTGAGCAATGGTTTTCCGTGCAACTCCCGGGCAAGGCCGACCCGGACTGGCGGTTGCTGGACAGTGACGAATTCCAGGTGCTGGAGGCCGCTCGCCACAGTCGCAAGCTGAAGACCGGCGCATTGCGTGGCAATCGTTTCCGTATTGTGCTGCGCGGCGTGACGGCCGAAGCGGAACAGGTGGTGAAACGACTGGAAATACTGCGCCACGGGGTGCCGAACAGCTACGGGCCGCAACGTTTTGGTTACCAGGGGGCGAACCTGGTACAGGCCGAACGCCTGCTGGCCAGGCCGAAGGCGCGAGTGTCGCGCAACAAGCGCAGCATCTGGCTGTCGGCCGTGCGTTCCGCCTTGTTCAACCGTGTGCTTGCGGTGCGTATCGAGGCAGGCAACTGGGCCGGCGCATTGCCGGGTGATGCCTTCCAGCTGGAAGGCAGGTCCGCCGTGTTTGCGGCGACGGCGATCGATGCGGACACCCTGGCACGCCTGGACAGGGGCGATATTCATCCCACCGGTCCGCTGTGCGGCAGTGGCGACACGCTGGTCAGCGCAGCGGCGGCTGCACTTGAAGCGGCAACGCTGGCACCGTATGGTGACTGGATCAGGGGGCTGGATGCGTTCCGCATGAAACATGCACGCCGCGCATTGCGGGTCATACCGGGCGAACTGTGCTGGTCACAGCCGTCCGCCGACCAGTGGCTGCTGGAATTCAGCCTGCCGGCCGGCAGCTATGCCACCAGCCTTTTGCACGAACTGTTCGAGGTACAGACGGCGGATGAGCGCGGCTGATTCCCTGGAAAAAATCCGGCAGCGCATCGACGCAGCCGCACAGCGCAGTGGTCGCCGTGGTGAAGACATACGTCTGATCGCGGTTTCCAAACACCAGCCGCTCAGCGCGATCGAGAAACTGGCGGCTCGCGGTCAGCAGGACTTCGGTGAAAACCAGGTGCAGGAAGCCATCGACAAGATTGCACAACTGCGTGACCGGTCGCTGGAATGGCATTTCATCGGCCACCTGCAATCCAACAAAACCCGTTACACAGGCAGCCATTTCAGCTGGATACACACACTCGACAGCCTGCGACTGGCGCGCCGTATCGCAACATCCGCCGAAGATGCAGGGCGCACCATCCGTCTGTTGCTGCAGGTCAATGTCAGCGCGGATCCGGCCAAGCACGGTATTGCGCCCGATGAACTGTTCCCGCTGGTCGATGAATTGCTGGAAGCGGACCTGAAGGGTATTCGCCTGTGCGGCCTGATGACCATCGGGCGCCGCGGTGCCGGCGAATCGGAAAGCCGGGACACCTTTTCCGCCCTGCGTAGCCTGCTGGAGCAGTGTCGACAGCGTTTCGGCAGCTCGTTTTCCGAGCTGTCCATGGGCATGAGCAACGACTACGAATGGGCGGTGGAAGAGGGCGCCACCATGCTGAGAATTGGTAAGGCCTTGTTTGGCGAAAGATAGTTGCGGGATCCCATGCTCCTCTTGCGGGCGTTTGCACCGGCGTCCGGCTATCCTTGCTATACTGCGAAAACAGGAATGTGCGCAAGCGAGCGGCGCAGAATAGATAACTACAGGCCAACACCAGGTTGAATGTGAGGAAACACCTGCACAATTCCTCGTCCGGGCAAGTGCCGGTACCCGGCCTGCACCGGACGGATGAGCAACGGTTCCGCCAGCGACTGCTGGAAAAGCTGGCGTTTCCGGCAGTCGCAGCCTATTTGCTGCTCAGCATCCTGGTATCCATCCGGCCGGAGTGGTTCCTGTTCGTGCAGGGTGTCCCGGGAAGAGACAAGTTGCTGCACTTCATCGGCGCCAGCCTGCTCACGCTCATCCTGGTCGGCGGCAGTACCTCGCTGGTACTACGCAGGCGTGCTTTCGGACCCTTCCTGCTGCTGGCTGCGATTGCGTTGCTGATCACGCTGGAGGAATTTACGCAACTGGCTGTTCCCTCGCGAACCTTCGACCTGTTTGACCTGGGTTCCAGCTACGCGGGCATCCTGCTGTTCGGCCTGCCGGCGATATGGCTCAAGCGAATGCAGGTATCTGCCGGGCGGCGGCCTGGTTCCTGAACGAATGGTAGGTGCGAACCGGTAACCCGCTATGAAAAAAACCATGTCATTACACAAAACCCTGTCCAGGATGGTGATAGAGCTGATCATCGCTGCCGGATTTCTCAGTATAACCGTAGGTATCCTGCAAAAACTTTCCAACCTGGGCAGCATCTACGATCCGCACCTGATGGGTCTGAGCCCGAAAGACTTCATTGCCTTTGGCGGCATTGCCTTTCTGCTGGCCATCGCAATTGCCTCACGACGGATCCTGAAACACCTGGAACTCCTGGTGGAGAGAAAATAGCTGCCGGTACGGCGGGTATACCGGGCAGACAATTGCTTTCCCGCCCGGGATGTACTGCTTATACTGGTGGACGACATAGAGATCGCCATTCATGGCGACGCGGCTGCAAGAGGAAAAAGCACCATGTTTCGTTGCCCACACTGTGACAAACCGGGAATCAAACCGCTACGCAAGGTGATACTCAGCCCGGGATTGCTGGCAGGCTGTACCGTCTGTGGAGAGTTTTCCAGTGTGCGTTACCCCTCCTGGCTGATCGCCATGCTGCCCGGTTCCGTCCTGATGCTCGCGGCCCTGTTCGTGGAGTCGGAAACCTGGGAATGGGGGCTCAATATCAGCGGTTTTCTGCTGATGATTGTGCTGCCGCTTCTCTTTACCCCTTTACACAAAGAAAATGGATGAACAGCGCCGGGCCACGATCCGGCGTCGCGCTTCGGTGCTGGATGAGGAACAGAGCGCCGGCGCCGAAGGGAACACGGCCAGGCGTTCGCGGCCTGTCAGGCCGCTGCGCAGGCTGGTGCCGCTGCTGGCCTTCCTGGTCATCGGTTTCCTGATCGCCAGGCAAGAGATCCCGGCGGTCCGCGATGCCTGGGACCGCCTGGTAACACCGCAAAGCTGGCAGGCCCGGCAAACCTGTCAGCAGGCGGCCATCGCCGATGCCGAACACCGGGAATTCTCGCGTGTACTGAAACCGGGGCGAGTGAACAGGACAGTTGACGGCATCTACATCGACCGGCTGCTGATCGGCACCATGGGAGAATCCGGTACAGAAACCCGGATTGAATATACCTGTTACCTGGATGCGGATGGCAAACTGGTAAAGCTGCACCGTAGCAGCCCCTAGACGTGTATTACGGCGAACGATTCAACAGTATCAGCCACCTGGTGGGCGCGGCGCTGGCGCTGGCCGGCATGGTGGTGCTGGTGGTGTTTGCTTCCCTGCAGGGCGACCCCTGGAAAATCGTCAGCTTCAGTATCTATGGTGCATCGCTGTTCCTGCTGTATACCCTGTCGACCCTGTATCACTCGTTGCGCGGGCGCGCCAAGGACATCTTCAGGAAACTGGATCACATCGCCATCTACCTGCTCATCGCAGGCAGTTATACGCCGCTCACCCTGATCACCCTGCGCGGCGCCTGGGGCTGGACACTGTTCGCGATTATCTGGGCGCTGGCGATTGCCGGTATCGTGCTGGACAGTCTGCATCGCGAGGGAGCCCGGACCCTGCAAATGGTCATCTACCTGTCGATGGGATGGCTGATCCTGGTGGCCATGTATCCACTGGTGCAGGCGCTGCCTGCCGGCGGTCTGTGGTTGCTGGTACTGGGTGGTCTGTTCTACACCGGTGGCATTGTCTTCTACCTCATCGACGAGCGCATGAAACACGCGCACGGCATCTGGCACCTGTTCGTGCTGGCCGGCAGTGTTTCGCACTTTCTGACCATGCTGCTGTACGTCGTCTGATCGCTGCGCTCAGGGGGCCTACTTGCG
>DRQL01000084.1 GCA_011371465.1 Gammaproteobacteria bacterium
CTCAACGCCCGTTATGAATTTGAAGACAGTGTCCGGCTCATGGACGGTGGCACGCAGGGGTTGTTCCTGCTGCCGTGGGTCAGCAGTGTATCCCGCCTGCTGATATTCGATGCCATTGATTTTGGTCTCGCACCCGGCGAACTGCGGGTCATGCGTGATGACGACGTCCCGCAGTACATGGGTGCAAAGAAGGTCAGCATGCACCAGACCGGTTTCCAGGAAGTCCTGGTGTCGGCGCGCCTGTTGAACGACCGGCCGCAGCAACTGGCACTCATCGGCGTGCAACCCGAGCAGCTCGATGATTACGGCGGCAGTCTGCGTGACGGTACCCGCCGGCGCATACCAGAAGCGGTCGAGCGCGCCTGCACGCTGCTGCGTCAATGGGGTGTGGCGTTCCGCGAGCGGGAAACGCCGCTGGCATCGGTCGACCTGATCGGCCCCGGAGAGCTGGATATGGCCAGTTACGAACTGGGGAGGCCGCCGCAGTGACGCATCCGCTTGTTCAGCGCCTGTATGACGATTACGGATACCCGGAGGTGACGCTGGAAACGCACGATGCGTTCATCCGTCAGCCGGGTATCGCCGTACTGTTTTTTGCCGGTGACCCCAAACGCTTTCGCGAGACTACCGATGTGGCGGTGGTGTTGCCGGAGCTGGTCAAGGCCTTCCAGGGGGCGCTGAGGCCCGCCGTGGTGGCTGAAGATGCAGAAAAAGCCCTGCAACTGCACTATGGATTCACAGCCTGGCCGGCGCTGGTGTTCCTGCGTGACGGCGGCTATCTCGGAGCCATGACCGGTATTCTGAACTGGGCCGAATACCTGCACGATATCGGTGAACTGGTGACCGCCGACGTCAGACCGGTGCCGGGATTCAGGGTGCCGGTGGTGAGTGCCTGAACGACGGGAATGACAGATGAAGACAGACGACCGTATCGCAGTAACGTTCACCGGACCCGGCAGCCAGCCGCTGGAAGCGGACGGTTCGCAACTGGAATTCATCCCGCTGCCCACCGAAATGAGCAGTTACCGCGCACCCGATATGCCGGAGCCGGAACAGGTGCAGCACCTGCACGGGGCCAGGGCCGTCAGCGACTGGCTGAGCCGGGCGCTGGCGGATTACCGCGTCGGCGCCGAACCGTTACTGGCCGACATCTCGGGGCTGGATGCCGACAACCGCGAACTGGTCAACCAGATCCTGGGCGAGGGTGAGGTCAGCCTGAAATACAGCGATGCGACGCTGCAGGTACGCATGCAGGAGGCGGTGCTGGCCGGAATCTGGCGTACCTTCTACCTCGACGATAGCGGCCGGATCACGCGGGATCTCATTGAAGTCTGTGATGTGCCGGTGCTGGCAAGGCAGGCACCCGACGCGGTGCGGGTATCCGGCCTGGCGCGGGATACGGCACCGGACGATGTCATGAACGCGTTACCGATTCTGAGTGAGTTGCAGGATCACGTCGAGGGCTGGCAGCCCGGTGACCCGGCACACGTCATCAACCTTACGCTGTTACCACTGTCGGAGGGCGATATTCATTTCCTGGACGAAGCACTGGGTGCGGGGCCGGTCGAGACCCTGTCGCGCGGTTATGGCGACTGCAAGATCAGCAGCACGGCGTACCCGGGCATCTGGTGGGTGCGGTACACCAATTCCATGGGTACGCTGATCCTGAATACCCTGGAGGTTACGGATATTCCCGCCGTGGCCTGCGCCGCCCCGGAAGACCTGGCCGATTCCCGCCGGCGCTTCAGCGAACTGCTGGAACCCTACTGGACGGAACTGGCATGAACCCGTTGCAGGCGGCGAACCGGATCCATGACCACACCCGGCTGGAGTGTCGTATCTGCTGGTACGTCTATGACCCGGCACAGGGCGACGAGGTGGAGCAGGTGCCACCCGGGACACCGTTCACGGCCTTGCCGGCGCACTGGCGATGCCCGCAGTGTGATGCCGAAGCGGACAAGTTCCTGCCGCTGGAGGAAGGGTAGGGGTATGTATTCCGGTATCGACAGGCTGGTGAGCGCCTATCGCGACAAGGTGGAGCCGCGCATGCGCGATCTGCCCGTGTATAACGCAGCGCTCGAAGTGGAAGCGGTGGATTTCGAACCGTACGAAGGACGCCTGTGCGGTGTGCTGGTCACGCCCTGGTGTGTAAACCTGGTGCTGTTACCCGGCGAGGACGATGACTGGTCCTGGCTGGCGCCGGGAACCAGGATCCGGGTGGCATTCCCTGCGGGTGAGTACCCGTGCCTGCTGAGCGCGCCGGAAGGCATGCTTCCTCACCTGAGTTTGCCGCTGTTCACGACCGTACAGGATTTTGCGGACCAGGACACGGCGCGCCGCGTTGCGCGTGAGGTGCTGAGGCAACTGTACCAGGATACCAGGCACCCGGCGCCGGTCGATCCGGTCGATAACGAGCTGGACAAAAGCGGGTTACAGCAACCGTTGTCGCGACGCAGGCTGCTGCACGGCTGGCTGGCCTCGAAGGAGGGTGGGGCATAATGCACGAACTCTCGGTCTGTATTGCCCTGATGCAGCAGGTTGAGCGTATTGCACAGGAACACGACGCCGGGCGTGTCGAGCGCATCGTGTTGCAGGTCGGCCCGTTGTCGGGCGTAGAGGCTCCGTTGCTGGAACACGCCTGGCCGCTGGCTGCCGCCGGCACACTGGCCGAAGCGGCCGAGCTGGTCATCGAAAATGCAGCCGTGAAAGTCGAGTGCACGCAATGCGGTGCAGTGTCGGAGGTCGCGCCCAACCGCCTGCTGTGCGCCAGCTGTGGCGATTTTCGTACCCGGCTGGTCAGCGGTGATGAAATGCTGCTGGCCAGCCTGGAACTGTCACAAATGAACTCGCAACCGGTACAACAGCAATGTGTCTAGCGATACCCATGAAAATCACCGCAATCAACGGCTATGAGGCCCATTGCGAAGCCAAGGGCGTAGAACGCGATGTCAGCCTGTTCATGATGCAGAACGAAGAGGTGGCGGTCGGCGACTTCGTGATGGTCCATGTCGGCTATGCCATACAGAAAATGACGCACCAGGAGGCACGTTCTGCCTGGGAACTGTTTGACCAGGCGCTGGGCACGGCGGATATCCCGCTTACGACAGGAGACGATCATGTGTGATACCTGCGGCTGCAACATCACGCCCGGCAACGAACACCTGGTGCGCGGCGATGGCCGGCTGGTGAAGACGGATGAGGGTCGTGAAGCGGTCACTGTGCTGCAAAGCCTGTTGAGCGAAAACGACCACCAGGCTGCACACAACCGTACGCATTTCGACCGCCACGGGGTACTCGCCGTCAACCTGATGTCGTCACCCGGCGCGGGCAAGACGGCCTTGCTGGAAGCCACCATCGAGGCGCTGGGTGCTGCGTATCGCATCGCGGTCATCGAAGGCGACCTGGAAACCGAGAATGACGCCGAACGCATCCGCGCACGCGGTGTCGAGGCGATCCAGATCGCTACCGGCAGTGCCTGCCACCTGGATGCGCACATGGTGCATACGGCGTTGCACCAGCTGGACCTGGACCCCGTGGATATCCTGTTTATCGAGAATGTCGGCAACCTGGTGTGTCCCGCCAGCTTTGACCTGGGGCAGCACCGCAACATCACGCTGCTGTCGGTACCCGAGGGCGACGACAAGCCGGCCAAGTACCCGGTGATGTTCCGCGCCGCCGACCTGGTGTTGCTGACCAAGACCGACCTGCTGCCGTACCTGACGGATTTCAGGCCCGAACGCGCCGAGCGCTACCTGCGCGAGCTGGCCAGCGAATCCCCCATGCTGTCGCTGTCATCTTCTTCCGGCGAGTCCATGGAGGACTGGCTGACCTGGTTGCGCTCGGAAGTGGCGGCACAACGCGAGCGTATCCGGCAGGGCGCCACACTGCGCCCGGCTATCCAGCCGGACGGTATACGCCTGCACAGCGACGCATCGGCTGGTCACGCCCATACACACGGGCATCAGCACGCGCATGGCGTGGCGCACGCCCCCGGCGGGGAAGGCTGAACATGTCAGTCACCGCCCGGCAGTGGCTGGAGCGTATACGTGCACTCGACCTGCCGGACAAGGTGCGCATCATGAATGTCTGCGGTGGCCATGAGCGCTCTATCACCCAGGCCGGTTTGCGCAGCGCCCTGCCATCGTCTATCGAACTGATACCCGGGCCGGGTTGTCCGGTGTGCGTGTGTCCGGAAGAGGATGTCTACCAGGCCATGCAGCTGGCCCTCCGGGAAGACCTCATCCTGGTGGCCTTCGGTGACATGCTGCGGGTGCCGGTCAATCTGCCGAAGCGCGAGATCCGTTCACTGGAGCAGGCCAGGGCTGCCGGTGCCGACGTACGCCCGATTGCCTCGCCGACCGAAGCGACGCGGATTGCCCGCGATAACCCTGACCGGGCCGTCGTATTTTTTGCTGCCGGCTTTGAAACTACCACTGCCCCCGTCGCGGCGATGCTGGCCGAAGGTGCGCCTGACAACCTGAGCGTATTGCTGTCCGGTCGCCTGACCTGGCCGGCCGTTGCGATGTTGCTGGACTCCGAAGAAGCCGGCTTCCAGGCCCTGATCGCGCCGGGTCACGTCTCGACCGTGATGGGGCCGGAGGAGTGGGAGTTCGTCGTACGAGACCACAACATTCCCGCCGCGGTGGCCGGCTTTACGCCGGAATCCCTGCTGGCAGCCATGTACTCGACGCTGCGCCAGTTGCAGGATGACCGCCGTTTTCTCGATAACTGCTATCCTGAAGTCGTCAGGCCCGGCGGCAACCGGTCGGCACAACGTTGCATGGCAGAAACGCTTGAGGTCACAGCTGCCAACTGGCGTGGCGTGGGCGTCATTCCCGCTTCCGGCTACGCCCTCAGGTCGCACCTCGCTGCGCACAATGCGCGCACGCTGTTCCCTTCCTACGAAGACCCGGAACGTAAACGCATCGGGCAAATGCCCGCCGGTTGCGACTGTTCGCGCGTAGTGCTGGGCAAGATCTATCCCAACCAGTGCAAGCTGTACGGACTGGCCTGCACGCCACGCAGTCCAATCGGTCCCTGCATGGTGTCGGACGAGGGCGCCTGCCGCATCTGGTGGGCGGGAGGCGTACGGGATCGCGCCGACACGGAGGTGGCATGAACTTCAGCCTGCTGACACTCGGATTCCTGCTCGGTATGCGACACGCCATGGAAACCGATCACCTGGCCGCCGTGGCTTCACTGGCGACCCGCAGCCATTCCATGGGGGAGACCATTCGCCAGGGGGCGGTGTGGGGCATGGGGCATACACTTACGTTGTTTGTCTTCGGCTCGCTGGTATTGTTGCTGGACAGCAGCATGCCGGAAACGCTCGCGCAGGCACTGGAATTCTCGGTGGGGCTGATGCTGGTAGGTCTGGGTGTCGACGTGCTCAGGCGTCTGCTGCGCGAACGCATTCATTTCCATGTGCACCGGCATGCGGATGGAATATTGCATTTTCATGCACATTCACACGCGGGTGAAGCGGCTCACCCTGCGGTGCACCACCACTGTCACAAGCGCAGGGACGGTTTCCCGTTGCGGGCGTTGCTGGTCGGTGTCATGCACGGCATGGCAGGTTCGGCCGCACTGATACTGCTGACCTTGCAGACCGTGCATTCACCGCTCACAGGACTGGTTTATATCGCCCTCTTCGGTATCGGTTCGATAGTCGGCATGGCTGCGCTGTCAGTGATCATTGCTGTACCTTTGCGCTATTCGGCTTCCGGTTTGACCTGGCTGCACAACGGGCTGCGGGCGGTAATCGGTGTGACTACCCTGGTCATCGGCAGCGTGATCGTGTATGACATCGGCATCACCGGTGGCCTGCTGGTGTGAGTGATGGATGTCACGCCGGGCATACTCCAGACCTCCCTCGGCACGCCCGAAGAGGTACGTCTCTGGCAGGTCGGCGGTCGGGTGCAGGGCGTTGGTTTTCGGCCTTTTGTGTATCGCATCGCCCACGCGCACGGTTTGCTGGGCTGGGTGCAGAACCGTGTCGGCCAGGTGGAGATCTGTACCCGGGGTGACCCGGGGGCGCAGGAAGCCTTCGGCGCGGCACTGATTGGCGAGGCGCCGCCGCTGGCGCGGCCGCAGTTGATTACCGTCGAGCAGGTGGCGGCGGAACTCTTCGATGCCTTCACCATCCGTCACAGTGACAGCGAGGGCGAGGCGCACATCCATGTGCCGCCCGATTACTTTACCTGTGATGACTGTCTTGCCGAGCTGAATGACCCGGCTGACCGCCGTTTCCGCTACCCGTTCATCAACTGCACCCAGTGCGGGCCGCGTTACACGTTGATTAAAGCGTTGCCCTATGACCGTGACCATACCAGCATGGCCTCGTTCGAGTTGTGCCCGCAGTGCCGGCACGAGTACAGCGATCCGGCTGACCGGCGTTTCCACGCCGAACCGGTGGCCTGCCCCGTGTGTGGTCCGCGTGTCGAATTCGTACGTCCGGGCATTTGCCGGATGGTGGATGGCATTGCCATACCCGCCTGTGTGGATGCCCTGCGCGCCGGGGAAATTGTGGCCGCCAAGGGTGTCGGCGGCTATCACCTGTTGTGTGATGCCCGCAATGACCTGGCGGTAAAACGGCTGCGCGAACGCAAGCCACGCCCCGACAAGCCGCTCGCCGTGATGTTCCCGGCACCGCTGCAGGCACCATTGAAGTCCCTGCTTGATGAAGTGATGGCCAGTTATGCCGAACAACAGTTGCTGCTTTCACCGCTGCGACCGATCGTGTTAACAGTGCGCCGCCACGACAGCACGCTATCTTCCCTGGTCGCACCGGGTCTGCGGGAAGTCGGCGTCATGCTGCCCTACAGCCCGTTGCACCATGTGCTGCTGAATGACTTCGGTGGCCCGCTGGTGGCCACCTCGGGAAATCTCAGCGGGGAACCGGTACTGACTGATAACCACGCGGCGCAACAGCGCCTCGACCGGGTTGCTACGGGTTTCCTGCGCCACAACCGGCCGATTGTGCGACCGGCGGATGACCCGGTGTACCGTACCTTGCAGGGAAAACCCAGGCCAATCCGGCTTGGTCGGGGTTGTGCGCCACTGGAGTTGGCGCTGCCCTTTGAACTGTCACAAGCGGTGATCGCCGTCGGCGGGCACATGAAAAATACCGTGGCGCTGGCCTGGGGTCGGCGTGCTGTGGTTTCACCACACATCGGTGACATGGCTTCGGCCCGCAGCCAGGACGTTTTCGCCCGCCTGATCGAGGATCTGCAATCCCTGTACGCGGTGCAGGCCAGGGCGGTAGTGTGTGATGCACACCCCGGCTATGCCACCACGCGCTGGGCACAGCAATGCGGGCTGCCGTTGACCCGCGTCTACCACCACCGCGCACACGCGTCCGCGCTGGCAGGCGAGCATGACGTGGACAGGCACTGGCTGGTGTTTGCCTGGGATGGTGTCGGCTACGGAGAAGACGGCACGCTGTGGGGAGGTGAGGCACTGGCCGGCCGTCCGGGGCAGTGGCAGCGCGTGGCCACTATGCGTCCGTTCAGGTTGCCAGGTGGTGACCGGGCCTCACGCGAGCCCTGGCGCAGTGCTGCCGCCCTCAGTTGGGAGATCGGCCGCCCCTGGTCCGGAGACGCAGTGGACGCCGACCAGCAGGCCCTGCTGTACCATGCCTGGCAACGCCACCTGAATGCCCCGCAGACCTCGGCGGTCGGCCGTCTGTTCGACGCGGCGGCGGCATTGACCGGTGTCTGTACCGTCGCCAGCTTCGAAGGTCAGGGTCCGATGCAGCTGGAGGCACTTTGTCAGAGCGATGCTATACCGATTGAGTTGCCCCTCGTGCGTAACGACAGCGGGCTGTGGACCAGTGACTGGCAGGCGCTGGTCGAGCACCTGCTGGATCAGCGGGACAGCGCTACGGCACAGGCGGAGTGCGTGCATGCCACCCTGGCGGAAGCGCTGGTGCAGCAGGCCCTGGCGGTTAGTCAGGAGCGACGTGTAGACTGTATCGGTTTGTGCGGTGGTGTATTCCAGAACCGGGTGTTGACCGAGCGGGTGTGCAGCCGCTTGCAGGCGGAAGGCTTCGAGGTGTGCCTGGGCGAACAGGTCCCGGTGAACGATGCGGGACTCAGTTTCGGCCAGGTGATTGAATACGGGAAGTTAGTAGCACAATGACCATGTAGCCCGGGGTTTCTTAAAACAACAGGAATAAAACATGCAGGATACCCATATTTCACTCGCCCACGGCAACGGCGGCCGCTTCATGCGCGAATTGATCGATGAGCTGTTTGCGCGTCACCTGTCCAACCCGGATCTCGATACCAGCGCAGATGCGGTCGGTTTGTCGCTGGAGGGAGGGGAGCTGTTGTTTACCACGGATGGTTTCACCGTGCAGCCGCTGGAATTTCCCGGTGGTGATATCGGCTCCCTGGCAGTGCACGGCACCACCAATGACCTGGCGGTTGCCGGTGGCCTGCCCCGCTACCTCAGCCTGAATGCCTTTATCGAAGAAGGCCTGGAAATCGAACTGCTCGACCGTTTGATCGGCTCCCTGGCCCGCGCCGCCGCTGCTATCGGAGTGGAAGTGGTGGCCGGGGATACCAAGGTATTGCGGCGCGGCGAGGGTGGCGGCCTGTACCTCGCTACCACGGGCATCGGTGTACGACTGCCGGGTCCGGCGCTGGGTATACAGCGTATTCGTGCCGGCGACCGGCTGGTGGTGAGTGGCCCGGTCGGCGACCACGGCATCGCGGTGATGCTCGCGCGTGAACAGTTTGGCCTGCGCGGCGATGTGCGTTCGGATGCCGCCAGTGTGTTGCCGCTGACCAGTACTGCACTCGACTTCGAGGGTCTGCGCTTTATGCGTGACCCGACCCGGGGAGGCCTGGCGACCGTCTGTCACGAACTGTCCCGGGCTACCGGCCTGGGTATCCGCCTTGCGCAGCAGCAGGTCCCGGTGCGTGATCCCGTGCAATCGGTGTGCGAGATGCTGGGTTACGATCCGCTGTACCTGGCCTGTGAGGGCAGGGTGGTCGCTGTGATTGACAGTGCTGACAGCGATGCGCTGTTACAGGCATGGAAAGAAATTCCAGCGGGAGAAGATGCCGCTGTC
>DRQL01000085.1 GCA_011371465.1 Gammaproteobacteria bacterium
CGAGTTCGGTATCCGGCCGGAAACGGTGCTGCCCGTCGGCTGCACCGGCTGTGTAAGGTCCCGGGGGCGGCGGCGTTGCTGCGCCGTCAGTCCCGGCCTGTACCGCGGGGACCAGCAACAGGCTGCCGGCGATCGTGCCTGCCAGCAACCACTGCCCGTAACCCGCACCAGTCTTTTTTGTCACTAAAGTCCTCTTCATCTTGCTTGCCTCCGCGCTGCATCCTGTGTTTAAGACAATGTATGCACTGCACCGCACTCAGGTCGGTGTCTCACCTCTAGCTGCTTCGTCTTCCTCTTTGATCCTTTCTTCAAGCGCATCGCATCCGTGCCTGATAAACCGTTTCTCGGCACTGATACAACCCATCGGTATCACGATCAGGGTAAACAGTGTCGCCACGCCGGCGCCGAACAACAGTGAAATCGCCATACCGTTGAAAATCGGGTCCGTCAGAATCGCCATGGCACCTGCCATCAGGGTCAGCGAGGTAATCATGATCGGGCGGAAGCGGGTCTTGGCGGCGGCCACTGCCGCTTCACGAATATCCTTCCCGCTTTCCACTTCATGCTTTACGAACTCCACCAGCAGGATGGAAACACGAACGATAATGCCACCCAGGGCGATCATTCCGATCATGGATGTTGCCGTAAATTCTGCACCCATTATCCAGTGACCCGGTATGATCCCGATCAAGGTTAGCGGGATTGGCGCCATAATCAGCCCGGCCAGCGCATAATCCCGGAACTCCACCACGATCAGACCGTAGATCAGCAGCATCGCGGCCATGAAGGCAATGCCCATGTCGCGGAAGGTCTCATAGGTCACGGTCCACTCACCGCCCCACTCG
The DNA here is from genome assembly GCA_011371465.1 of Gammaproteobacteria bacterium. Classification (GTDB taxonomy): domain Bacteria; phylum Pseudomonadota; class Gammaproteobacteria; order DSM-19610; family DSM-19610; genus Thiogranum. The sequence continues at coordinate 846 of DRQL01000085.1, forward strand.
AAACCGGACTGCAGGTCATTGTCGGGCGGACCGATCAGGCCCCACGGCATACCGGTCACCTCGACACCGTCCGGTGCCAGGTAATCCTCCAGCAGGTCTTCCACGCTGAACATGCCGTAGATCGGCGCGCCGAGGAAGCCGGTCATTTCGCCGGTGACGTATTCGATCGGACGCAGGTCCTGGTGGTAGATGTACGGGTCTTCCTGGCGCTTGACGAAGGTCCCCAGTTCACCCAGCGGGATGGTCTTGCCTCTCGAGGTCGGTATGGGAAGGTTGGCCAGGCGTGCCACCTGGGAGCGCACTGCCAGCGGGGTCTGGATCACAATATAGGTCGGTTCCAGCGGCGCGGCGCGCTTCACATCACCCAGCCTGGCGCCGCCCATTGCCATGGAAAGATTACGATTGATCGCCTCGATGGTAACGCCGTTGCGCGTCGCCTTTTCGCGATCCACTTCGAAATGCCAGTAGGTATAAGGGTCGGCCATGTACGTGTCGACATCGACCAGGTCCTTGACTTCCAGGAACATGGACTCCATGTCACGTGCAAACTGGCGCCGCGTTACATCATCCGGTCCGTAGATCTCCGCAACGACGGTCTGCAGTACCGGCGGGCCGGGCGGCATTTCCACCACCTGGATTCTTGCCCCCATCTTCTTGGCGATGGGTGTCAATATGTTGCGTGCTTCCACCGAAAGTTCATGACTGGAACGCTCGCGCTCGTGCTTGTCCAGCAGCATCACCTGGATATCACCCATCCAGGGTTTCTGACGCAGGTAGTAATGACGCACCAGGCCGTTGAAATTGAAGGGCGATGCAGTACCGGTATAGGTCTGCATGGCAACCACTTCCGGCATATCCTTGCGCAACTCTTCTGCCAGGGTCTGTACCACGTTGGCGGTGACCGGTAACGCCGTCCCCTCCGGCATATTCACCACGACATTGAATTCGGGCTTGTTATCGAAGGGCAGCATTTTTACCGCCACCACCTGGAAATAGAACAGCGAGCAGACCGCCGCCGTGGTGCCGATAATGCTGATCAGGAACACGATGCCCAGCTTGCGGTTATTGATCAGCGGGCGGATCAGGGGCTCGTAGATCTTGCCGACGATCTCATGCGTGCGCTGTTCGCGCGCTTCGGCCTTGCGGAACGCCGCCAGGCTGGCCGGGCGAACACGCACTGCAAACCAGGGGGTAAAGATAAATGCTGCCACCAGCGAGAAGAACATGGCCGAGGCACCCAGTACCGGGATCGGGCGCATGTACGGCCCCATCAGGCCGCTCACCCAGCCCATGGGCAGCAGCGCGGAAATAATGGTCAGGGTTGCCAGGATGGTCGGGTTACCCACTTCCCTGACGGCATCGATGGCAATGCCTACCGTGGTGCGACCCGCGTCCATCCAGCGCCGGAAGATATTCTCGACGACTACGGTTGCATCATCGACCAGGATACCGATAGAGAAGATCAGCGCGAACAGGCTGACGCGGTCGATGGTATAACCCAGCACCCAGGCCGACCAGATGGTGATCAGGATAACGATAGGGATAACCGAGATGACCACGAAAGCCGCGCGAAAACCCAGCCCGATCATACACAGGATCGACACGGCCAGTGCCGCTTCGAACAGTGCAGTGAGTAATTCGTTGACCTTGTCGTTGGCGGTCTTGCCGTAATCGCGGGTGATGGTAACGCGCACGTTGTCGGGGATCAGGTGGCCGCGCAGCAAATCCAGTTTACTCAGGATATCATTGGCAACCGTCACACCGTTGGTGCCTTCCTTTTTGGCCAGCGCGATCGTGACCGCCGGCTCTCCATCCGCCACGGGCTCGTCCTCGTCAGCCGCTGCACCCGTGTAGAAACCCACCATGCGTTTGGGTTCTTCCGGCGCGTGGACCACGGTGGCAATATCGCGCAGATAAACCGGCATGCCACCCCGCGAACCGACGATCAGTTTTGATATTTCATCCGCAGTGCGCAGGAACGAGCCGGTGTAGACCGAAAACGTGGAGCTGGCTGCTTCCGTCGAACCTGCATGCAATTGCTGGTTGGCGGACTTTACGGTCTGCGCGATCTGGTCCAGCGTCAGACCGTAGCCTGCCAGCCGTTCCGGGTTGACCTCGATACGCACCTGTTCGGCACGTCCACCCACGACAAAACCCTGCCCGCTGTTGGGCACTTCGCGCAGGCGTTGCAGGACATCCATACCCAGGGTGCGCAACGCCGCATCGTCCACGCTGCCGGACGACAGGGTAACGGTCACCACCGGTACGTCGTCGATCCCCTTGGGCTTCACCAGCGGCATCGACACACCCGGTGGCATCTTGTCCAGGTTGGACTGGATCTTGTCGTGCACCTTGACGATCGAGGGTCCCAGCGGCTGCCCCACCCTGTAGCGGACCGTAACCATCGCCTGGCCACGCTGACTCGCGGAATAGACGTGTCGTACCCCGGGGATCTGGTACATGATGCGTTCCAGCGGCTCGGTGACCAGGCTGGCCACCTGGTCCGCGGAAGCGCCCGGGTACTGGACAAAGATGTCGATCATCGGCACCGAAATCTGCGGGTCTTCCTGGCGCGGCGTAAATGCCAGGCCCAGCAGGCCGATGAACAGGGTTGCCACCATCAGCAGTGGAGAGATCGGGGAATCGATAAAGGTGCAGGCAATGCGCCCGGCGATACCCAGGTGTTTGTTCTCGACCTCCTCCCGATCGATAATCTCCAGCTCTTCGAGGCTCTTTTCTGTTTGTTGACTGGCTTCTGTTTTTTCGGTCATGATGGCTCTACCGGTTGATCCCG
>DRQL01000086.1 GCA_011371465.1 Gammaproteobacteria bacterium
CGTGCCTGTCACGTGCAAGAGCACTAGCGCATGTCGCAGATATTCATATCCGCCGCACACAAATCATCCGGTAAAACCACGGTTACCCTGGGCCTGTGCGCCGCGCTGCGCGCCCGCGGCATCGATGTAAGCCCCTTCAAGAAAGGCCCTGACTATATTGACCCGATGTGGCTGGGGCGTGCCGCCGGCTACGCCTGTCACAACCTGGATTTCCACACCATGGGCAGTGACGAGATCAGGGATACCGTTGGCTACTATGCCGGCAAAGCCGGCATCAGCATCATCGAGGGCAATAAGGGGCTGTACGACGGCCTGGACCTGGATGGCAGCAACAGCAATGCCGCCCTTGCCAAGCTGCTCGGCGCACCGGTCGTGCTGGTGCTGGACGCCCGCGGTATGACGCGTGGCATTGCACCTCTTATCCTTGGCTACCAGGCCTTCGACCCGGAAATTCGCATCGCCGGGGTCATCCTCAACCAGCTGGGTGGCAACCGCCATGAAGCCAAACTGCGCGCGGTCATCGAACACTACACCGATGTCCCGGTGCTCGGCGCCGTCGCAAAAAACCCCGGCCTGCAGATACTGGAGCGGCACCTGGGCCTGGTCCCCAGCAACGAGCAGGACAATGCGGCGCAACAGGTCAGGACCATTGGTGAGGCCATTGCCGAACAGGTCGACCTCGACGCCCTGCTGGAAATCGCGAGGACTGCGCCGCTGCCCGCAGCACCGGAAGTCTCACCCTTCGCGATCGACCCGCTGCCGCAGGCCCTGCGTATCGGGGTCGCCAGGGACGAAGCGTTCGGCTTTTACTATCCCGGCGATCTCGAAGCCATGCAACAGGCCGGTGCCGAACTGGTCGAAATCGACATGCTGCGCACCCCGTCCCTGCCGGACCTCGATGGCCTGGTCATCGGCGGGGGCTTCCCGGAAAGCTGCATGGAAGCATTACAGGCCAACGATTCGCTGCGGCATGCGATCAGGGATGCCATCGAGTCCGGTTTACCGGTCTATGCCGAGTGTGGTGGTCTCATGTACCTCGCCCGCAGCCTGACCTGGAAAGGCAAAACCTGCGCGATGGCCGGCGTCATTCCCGCCGATGCCGTCATGCACGATCGCCCCCAGGGTCGTGGTTATGTGCGACTGGAAACCACCCCCGCCTTTCCCTGGCCCCTGGCTGCCGGGCAGGAAATAGCCGCCCACGAGTTTCACTACTCGGCGCTGGAGCAAATCCCTTCCCTGGAACAGTATGCCTTCAAGGTACTGCGCGGTACCGGGCTGGACGGCAAACACGATGGTTACCTGTACAAAAACCTGCTGGCCTGCTACAGCCACCAGCGCAGCACGCGCAGCAATCCCTGGACGCAGCATTTCCTGGCGTTTGTCGCACAGTGCAAAGCGACCGCGCGCGCACCGGACAACGCCGCCAACCAACTCATCACCGAGGACAAAACAACATGATCACAGTCACCCCGGATGCCGCCGCAAAAATCATGGAATCCGCCAGGCTCACCGACAGCGAGGGCATGCCCCTGCGCATAGCGGTCACTCGCATGGAAGACGGCAGTTTCCACTACGCCATGGGCTTTGATGAAACCCGCGATAACGACAAAACCTTTCGCTCCGAAGGTATTGAGATCGTAGTGGCGCCCCCCAGTGCAGAACTGCTCAACGGTACCGTGGTCGACTATGTCGAGCTGGAAGGGAACAAGGAAATCATCTTCATCAACCCGAACGATCCGGCCCGGCAGAGCGAAGCATAGAACACCCACCTTTGGTGTTTTCAGCGCTATAATGTCCGCATGTGGACCTGTGCGAGGCATTTGTGAACCCGGATTACCGCGCCAAAGGCGAGTATGACTACCTTGCTGCCGGGCAAAACGAGCGCCAGCGCCGCCTGCACCTGCTGGACTGGCCGACCACTCGCCAGTTCCTGCGCGCGCTGTCCGCGCTGGGCATCCTGCTGTTCATCCTGGGTATACTGAATATCTGGTTTTACCTGTCCTCGCCCGCCGGCAGCTGGCTGCACCTCGCCAACAGCATCCTGCTGATCGGTGGCGTTCTGCTGCTGTCTTTCGCCGTATACAGTGCGCGGCGCGATTTCCTCACACCCCTGACCGAAATGCGCGACTGGGTAAAACAGATGCGCAACGGTCACCTGAGTGCACGCCTGCCACATTCGCCGCAACCTGATTTCAGCACCCTGTACCAGGACATCAACCTGCTGGGAGAGCGCCTCGAAGCCCTGTCCAGCGATCTCCAGTCCGAAGTGGAAAAACAGACCAACCGCATCCAGCAGAAAACCCACTCCCTGGAAATTCTCTACGACGTCGCGGCCAACATCAACGCCGCCCGTGACCTGGAAGACCTGCTGACCCGCTTCCTGCATACCCTCAAGGATGTCGTGGCTGCACGCGCAGGCACGGTGCGCATGCTGACTCCCGACGGCAACATGAAGCTGATCGCCAGCAGCGGCCTCACCCCGGAAGTGGTCAAACAGGAGCAACTCATCAGCGTGGATCGCTGCCTGTGCGGCAAGGCCGCACAACAGGGCGAAGTCTATGCGCTCGACAACCTGGACAGCTGCAACCAGTTCGCCGGCCGGCCGTTTTTCGACAGCGGCAACATCGAAATGGTAGCGGTACCCCTGCGCTACCGCGGACAGGTACTGGGCGTGTACAACCTGTTTACCGAACAGCACGGCCTGGTCGAGCGCGAGGACATGAAAAACCTGCTCACCAGCATCGGCCACCACCTGGGCATGGCCATCGAAAAGTCCCGCCTGGATGAAGAGGCCAACCTGTTGTCGATCATGGAAGAGCGCACCCGCCTGGCCAATGAACTGCACGACTCGCTGGCGCAGAGCCTGGCCAGTCTCAAATTCCAGGTGCGCGTCCTCGATGAACTGCTGCACAGCGGCTCGGAAGCCGCACTGTGGCAGGAAATGGAACTGATCGAGAACAGCCTGGACGAGGCCTACACCGAGTTACGGGAACTGATCGCGCATTTCCGCGCACCGGTGGACAAACGCGGCCTGCTGCCCGCGGTCGAACAGGCCGTGGAACGCTTCCGGCGCAACTCCGGCATCAGCGCTTTCCTGCAGATCGAATGGGACGGCGTAAACCTGCCCGCCGAAGTGGAAATACAGGTGCTGCGCATCATCCAGGAAGCGCTGGCCAATATCCGCAAACACAGCGAGGCCAATGCCGTGCGTGTCATGCTGCGCTCCGGAGACGACAGGCATTACATGATACTGATCGAAGATGACGGCATCGGCATCCAGAGCAAGGTGCTGGACAGCGGTCCCGGCGAACATCTCGGCCTGAAGATCATGCAGGAACGCGCCACCCGCATTGGTGGCGAACTGAAAATTGAAAGTGACAGCGGGGAAGGCACTCGCATTATCCTCAGTTTCCCCCACGACCTGGGTGCGGGCCTGCCCGCACAGACGGTTACGGTGGATCCACCGGTGCGCACGGTGAGCGGATCATGACCCTGCGTGTATTGCTGATCGACGACCACACCCTGTTCCGGGTCGGCCTGGAAGGCCTGCTGGCACACCGCAATATCGATGTCATCGCTTCCATCGGCGATGGCCGCGAAGGCCTGCAGTGTGCGGCCGACCTGAAACCGGACATCGTCCTGCTGGACATGCGCATGCCGGACATCAACGGGATCGGCGTACTGAAAAAACTGCGTGAGTCCGGTTTTCAGAACCCCGTCGTAATGCTTACCACCAGTACCGACGAACACGACCTGGTGGAATCCCTGCGCAACGGCGCCCAGGGCTATCTGCTCAAGGACATGGAACCCGACGAACTGGTACTGGCCCTACGGGATATCGTGTCCGGGAAAACCGTGGTAGCACCGGATCTTGCCCCGGTACTGGCCAAGGTGGTCCAGGGTGACGGCACGCTGCTGGACGAGTCCTCCCCCTTCGACGAATTGACGCCGCGCGAAGGCGAGATTCTCAGCCTGCTGGCGGAAGGCCAGAGCAACAAGGTCATCGCGCGCAACCTGGGTATTTCCGACGGCACGGTAAAACTGCACGTAAAAGCCATACTGCGCAAACTGGGCGTCCATTCCCGTGTCGAAGCGGCTGTCATGGCCGTGGAACAGGGGCAGCGCAGTAACCGCAATGCGGCCAGTTGAATCACGGAGCGAGCAGCACCATGAAAACCATCGAGGATTTTGTCGCCGCAGCACTGCAGAGAGTGGAAGAACTGTTCCCCTGGGACCTGGAAGAAGCCTTACAGAAGA
>DRQL01000087.1 GCA_011371465.1 Gammaproteobacteria bacterium
ACGCCGATACCTTGCTGCTGCGGGCGTCCGCCGTGTTGCGTCAACGGCCCAAAGTGGCCGTGCTGGTGCGTGGTGATGCAGAGGTTGATTACGGCCTGGTGGTCGCCGCGATGTCGCTGCTGCAACAGGCCGGGGCCGCCAGGGTGGGCCTGGTGACCGAACCGTTCGGGGAGGGTGGGTAAATCCGCGGTTTATTGCGAATGCTGCGCGAGCGGCCGCGGTCGTTTGTCTACGCGGTCCTGGTACACCTGGCCCTGCTGGGTGTGCTGGTATTCAGCCTCGACTGGGCGCCCTCGGTAAAACCCGGTGCCGCCGGGAAAAAGGCGCCGGTACAGGCGGTGGTCGTGGATGCGGAAAAGCTGGACTCCGAGATCCGGCGCCAGCAGCAGCAAAAAGACCGGAAACGGCGCGAAGCCGAGGAAAAACTGAAAAAAATCGAACAGCAGGCCAGGGCGGCGGAGCAGAAACGCAAGCAGGAAGAACAACGTGTTGCCGAACTGAAACGCAAGGAAGCACAAGCGAAAAAGAAGGCCGAGGCGGAGCGCAAGCGCAAGGCGGAAGCGAAGAAAAAAGCCGAGGTGGAGCGCAAGCGCAAGGCGGAGGCAAAGAAAAAGGCCGAGGCGGAACGCAAGCGCAAGGAGGAAGCGAAGAAAAAGGCCGAGGCAGAGCGTAAACGCAAGGAAGAAGCGAAGAAAAAAGCGGAGGCGGAACGCAAGCGCAAGGAGGCCGCGAAACGCAAGGCGGCGGAGCAGGAAATGCAGGCGCGCCTGGCCGCAGAACAGGAGCAGGAGGCAGCCCGCCGGCGTTCCGCCATGCAGCGCGTGATTGACGAATACGTGCTGTATATACAGCAAAAGGTGGAGCGCAGCTGGATACAGCCACCCGGTGCGGGAGGCGAGCTGTCCTGCACGGTCGAGGTGCGACTGATCCCGGGCGGAGAGGTGATCGATGCGCAGATTGTGCGCAGCAGTGGCAACCCGGTATTCGATCGCTCGGTGGAAGCAGCCGTTTTCAAGGCCTCGCCCCTGCCAGTGCCTTCCGATGTCGATGTTATGCAGAAATTCCGTACAATACGTTTTGAATTCAAGCCTGGATAAACATGAAAGTACTCTACCGCAGTCTCCTCCTGTTCATACTCTGTCTGCCCGCCTGGTTGCAGGCCGCGCTGACCATTGAAATCACCCAGGGGATGGATGGCGCCGTGCCGATTGCCGTGGTGCCTTTCGGTACGGCCGGTACGCCGCCCGAGGATGTCGCCGCCATCATCGCTTCGGACCTCGCCCGCAGTGGTCGCTTTGCACCGTTGGCCAGGCGGGACCTCATCGCCCACCCGGTAGAGGCCAGCGAAGTGCGCTTCCAGGACTGGCGCACCCTGGGCAGCGAAAACCTGGTGATCGGCAAGGTGGAAAGCGCCGGCCCGGACCAGTACCGCATCCAGTTTCGACTGTTTGACGTATACCGCGGCCGCCAGATCACCGGCCACAGTCTGCCCGCGAAGGCCAGCCAGTTGCGCAAAGTGGCGCACGTCATCAGCGATATCATTTACGAGAAACTGACCGGGCAGCCGGGTGCCTTCGATACCCGGATCGCCTACGTCATCTCCGAAGAAAGCGGTGGCAGGAAAAAATACATGCTGCAGCTGGCGGACAGCGACGGCTACAATCCGAAGACACTGTTGACCTCCGCGCAGCCGTTGATGTCGCCCGCCTGGTCCCCGGACGGGCGCCGGCTGGCCTACGTCTCTTTCGAGAAAAGGCGTGCAGCGGTGTTCATCCAGGATGTATTTACCGGCAAGCGCGAGGAGATCGCCGCTTTCGCCGGTATCAACGGGGCGCCGTCCTGGTCCCCGGACGGCAACGCCATGGCGGTTACGCTGTCACGCGATGGTAACCCGGAGATCTACAGCATGCGCCTCAGTGACCGGAAGCTGAAACGCCTGACCTTCGGCGCGGCGATCGACACGGAACCGGCCTGGACGCCGGATGGCCGAAGTATCCTGTTTACCTCGGACCGGGGCGGCAGCCCGCAGATCTACCGCATGCCGGCCCAGGGCGGCCGCGCACAGCGGCTGACCTTCGAAGGGAACTACAATGCCAGTGCCGATGTGGCCCCGGATGGCAAAAGCCTGGCGCTGGTGCATGGTGAAGGCGGTCGCTACCGGATTGCCACGCTGGACCTGGAGAATAACCTGCTGCGTGTCGTGAGCGACGGCCAGCTGGACGAGTCCCCGAGTTTTGCGCCCAACGGCAGCATGATCATCTATGCCACGGAGAGCGGGCACCGGGGTGTGCTGGCGGCGGTATCCAGCGACGGTCGGTTCCGCCAGCGCTTCAGTTTGCAGGAGGGCAACGTGCGCGAACCGGTCTGGTCTCCTTTTACCCGGCGCAAGTAGGGCCAGGGCCGCACGGACTGGAAATTACGATCTTTAACTGAATTTAACCAGGGAGTAGAGCAATGAAATTCATACAGGCGGTTACAGTGGCACTGGTATTGGGATGGCTTGCGGGTTGCAGTTCGACCGGTGATACCAAAGAGAGCGATGTTGCGGTCGAAGATCACAGCGATGCGGCTACCGAGGGAGCCGCGACGACGTCGGGTGTCGGGGCCTACGGGGACCTGAGTATCGAGTCCCTCAATGATCCCAACAGTCCGCTGGCACAGCGCATCATCTATTTTGCGTATGACAGCAGTGACGTGGCGGAGCAGGACCGGGAAATCGTCGCTGCACACGCGGCTTTTCTGGCGGCCAACCCGGACGTTCATGTCAGCGTGGAAGGTCACACAGACGAGCGCGGGGCGCGCGAATACAACATCGGCCTGGGCGATCAGCGAGCGCAGTCGGTGCGGCGCATGCTGGAATTCCAGGGGGTGTCACCCTCCCAGATCACCACGGTCAGCTTCGGTGAAGAAAAACCGGCCGTGGAAGGACACGATGAGTCGGCCTGGAGCATGAACCGTCGTGTGGAACTGGTCTATGTGGGCTACTAGACCCGTACTGCTGGCCTGCCTGCTGCTGGTCGTCGCCAATGCGTCGGCGGTCAGCAAGCAGGAGCTGGAGAGCCGGATACAGAAGCTGGAACGCAAGGTGGACAGCCGCAGCCTGGTGGACCTGCTGGAACAGGTGTCCGGCCTGCAGCGCGAAGTTCAGCAGCTGCGTGGCGATATCGAAGTGCAGACCCACAGCCTGGAGAGCCTGCAGAAGCGCCAGCGTGACCTGTACCTGGACATCGACCGGCGCCTGCATCGCCTGGAAACGGGCGGGGCACAGCCTTCCGCGACGGGTGCAGGTGCAGGCGGTGCCGTTTCCGGTAAGGTACCAGCGCCGGCGGCAGCTGCCGGGGCAGCGGCGGCTGCGGGAAAAGCCGCCGCAGTATCGAAGCCGCCGGCAGCGGGCACCACGGCAACAGCGGCTGCAGCGCTGGATCCCGCGGAACAACGCAAGGCCTACGACCATGCGCTGGAGCAGCTGAAGGAAGGGCGTTATGACGAGGCGTCTGCAGCGTTTACCTCTTTCCTTGAGAAATATCCCGCCAGCAGCTACGCCGACAACGCACAATACTGGCTGGGCGAAGTGTTCTATGTCACCCGGCAGTTTCAGCCGGCGCTGTCCGAGTTCGGCAAGGTGTTGAGCGATCATCCCGACAGCCCCAAGGTCGCGGATGCGAAGCTTAAAATGGGATACATCCAGTATGAACTCAAGGACTGGGCAAAAGCGCAGGACCTGCTGAAGCAGGTGGTCAGCGGCTATCCCGGTACCACCACGGCGCGCCTGGCCCAGGAACGCCTGGACCGCATGAAACGCGAAGGGCACGTCAAATAAGGCAGGTTCCCTGCTGTCCTGTCGTCATCCCGGCGCATGCCGGGATCCAGGCTTTATCAAGGCGCCGGGTGCCGGCCTTCGCCGGCATGAGGTACCACCAGGAGTGCCCGCACGACAGTTTTCCGGCCCGCTCGGCACGGTGCTAGAATAGCGCGATGGAATCCGTCATCCACCAGGCCCCGACGGCGGTCGCCGAGCGCCTGAGAATCACCGAAATTTTCCTGTCCCTGCAAGGGGAGTCCAGCACGGTCGGTTTGCCAACGGTGTTTGTGCGCCTGACCGGCTGCCCGCTACGTTGCCGGTACTGTGATACCGAGTATGCGTTTCGCGGTGGCGAATACCGGGAAATCGGGGCCATCCTGGCCGAGGTATCCGCGTACCAGGTACGGCACGTTACCGTGACCGGAGGAGAGCCGCTGGCACAGCCCGCCTGCCTGCCGCTGCTCGCATACCTGTGTGATGCCGGTTACCAGGTATCGCTGGAGACCAGCGGTGCGCTGGATATCCGCCAGGTGGATCACCGGGTCACCCGGGTCATGGATCTGAAAACGCCGGGTTCCGGTGAAGTGGACAAAAACCGTTACGAGAACCTGGCCTGTCTGACGCCGCGCGACCAGGTCAAGTTCGTGATCTGTGACCGCGCCGATTACGAGTGGTCACGCGCCATGGTGGATGAACACCGCCTGGCGGGTCGCTGCGAGCTGCTGTTTTCGCCGGCCTCCGGACAGCAGGACGGTACCCGGCTGGCGGAATGGATACTGGCGGACCGCCTGCCGGTCCGCTTCCAGCTCCAGCTGCACAAGATCCTGTGGGGCGATGCAGCCGGACGCTGATCCCGGCAAAGCCGTGGTGCTGCTTTCCGGCGGGCTGGATTCGGCCACGGTGCTGGCCATCGCCAGGGATCGGGGTTACCAGTGCTATGCGTTGAGCCTGGATTATGGCCAGCGTCACCGTGCGGAACTGGAGGCGGCAAAACGCGTGGCAGCGACGCTGGGCGTGGTAGCGCACAAGATCATCCCCCTGGACCTGACGCAGATTGGTGGCTCGGCCCTGACCGATACGGATATCGAGGTGCCCAATGAAGCCACGCAGGGCATCCCGGTTACCTATGTCCCTGCCCGCAATACCATTTTCCTTTCCATCGCGCTGGGCTGGGCGGAAGTGCTGGGTGCCTGGGACCTGTTTATCGGCGTCAACGCCGTGGATTATTCCGGCTACCCCGATTGCCGCCCGGAATATATCCAGGCATTTCAGCGTCTTTGTCAACTAGCCACCCGGGCAGGTGTCGAGGGTGGTTCGTTCCGGGTAAACGCACCGCTCATTGAAATGAGCAAGGCGGATATCATTCAGACCGGTTTGAAACTGGGCGTGGACTACGCCTGGACCCTGTCCTGCTACGCGGCGGACGAAGCGGGCAGGGCGTGCGGGGAATGCGACTCCTGCCGCCTGCGCGCACGTGGTTTCGCACAGGCGGGCATTGCGGACCCCACCCGCTACCGGACATAAACGGCAGAAGGTACCAGTATGACATTTGAAAGTTTTATGGTCGCGCAGGGGTTTTTCCTGTGGTCGGTCTTTGCCATTGCCGTCGTGCTCGGCGCGGTGGTCAACAAGACCAATTTCTGCACCATGGGCGCGGTCTCCGACTGGGTCAACATGGGGGATACCGGTCGTTTCCGGGCCTGGCTGCTGGCCATTGCCGTCGCCGTGCTTGGCGTGGTTTTTCTCGAACCGGCCGGGCTGGTCGAAGCCGGTGCCGCTTTCCCGCCGTACCGCGCCGGCCAGCTGATCTGGGCGGAAAACCTGCTGGGCGGCATTCTGTTCGGTATCGGCATGACGCTGGCCAGTGGCTGCGGGAACAAGTGCCTGGTGCGCATCGGTGGCGGCAATCTCAAGTCCATCCTGGTGTTCCTGGTCATCGCCGCGATTGCCTATTTCATGATCAACCCCTTCCCGGGCACGGACCAGACCCTGTTCACCGTGCTGTTTTACGACTGGATTCGTCCGCTGGCGGTGGACCTGGGCGCCAGCCAGGACCTGGGGACCCTGGTAGCCGGCAGTGAGCAGGCGCTGCAGGCGCGGACCATCATTGGGGCTGTACTGGGGGTGTTGCTGCTGGTGATCGCGTTCAGTTCCCGGGATTTCCGCGGCAGTTTCGACAATGTGCTGGGCGGGCTGGCTGTGGGGCTGGCGGTGCTGGCCGCCTGGTATGTCACCAGCAACGCGATCATCGATGCGGACGGCGAACAGTACAGCCTGCAGGCCTATGCGCAGCAGTGGGACTTCCTGGCGGAATCCGATGCCGGCAAACCGGCCGATACCCGACCGCTGGCGCCGCAGTCCTTTACTTTCATCAACCCCATGGGGCAGATGGCAGGGTACACGGCCTCCGGCTTTCAGCGCGCCTACCTGACCTTCGGCGTAATGGCGGTGTTCGGGGTGGTGCTGGGCTCGCTGCTGTGGTCGGTAGTAAACCGCAGTTTCCGGCTGGAGTGGTTCAGCTCGTTCCGGGATTTCGTCAATCACCTGCTCGGCGCGACGCTGATGGGTTTTGGCGGCGTGCTGGCGCTGGGCTGCACCATCGGCCAGGGCATCACCGGCATTTCCACCCTGGCACTGGGTTCTTTCATCGCCTTTGGCGGGATCGTGCTGGGCAGCGCGTTGACCATGAAGATCCAGTACTACAAAATGGTGTACGAAGAGGAGGCCAGTTTCATGGCCGCACTCATCACCTCACTGGTGGACCTGCGCCTGCTGCCCAGGGCACTGCGGCGACTGGACGCGGTGTAGGCCCCGGCCTGTCAAAGACTTGTCATTTACAGCGGGTTCGGTATCATGCCGGCCTTCCCCGGGTCGTTAGCTCAGCTGGTAGAGCAGTTGGCTTTTAACCAATTGGTCATAGGTTCGAATCCTATACGACCCACCAGAATCATAAAAAAGCCGGATTAGCTGATCCGGCTTTCGCCGGTATACCCGGATGCTGGCTACAGTGATGCCCATGTGCTGGTGAGGGTGTCATCATTCGTCCCGTCTCCGTTGGTATCCACCAGGAGCTGGACCGTGGTCCCGTCAGCGTTTGCAATGAGCGTGACACTGGTGTTGCCGGCGCCGGTACAGGTTGCCTGCCCGGCAACTGGATCAAGATCACCAACACCGCTGAAGGCAACATCGGTGGCTACCGTTATCGAGCCACCGATTTTCGTGCTGCTGATGGTTCCACTCAGGGAAAAGGTGTACGCGCCGGTTGATCCGTTTTCAATCTCGTCGAGGGTGTAGCCGAGCAGCTTCAGGGTGTCATCGCCGGTCACGATTTCGATGCCGTTGCCGCTGAAACCGGACGTCACGGTAACACCGTCGCTGGTGGATTCCGACAGCGTCATGTCGCCGTTCATGAGCAGGGTTGAACCGGCCGACGTCATGGACAGGTTGGTAGCCTGAAGGCGTGCGCTGAAACTGTAGGGAGCTATATCATTGAAGAAGCCCCCGCTGATCACAAGATTGTCGATCGACATATTCCCGTTCATCACGGTGCCGGAGAAGTTGCAGTTACTGGTCGTTATGATGAAACTGTCGCCGGTGGACAGATCCTGATTGTTGTCGGCATCGTTGATGCTGCCGCTGAAGGTTCCGCTGTCGCAAGGCACATTGCTGAACCGGGTGACAGCAGCCGCTGTAATCCCGCCGGTGCGGTTGTCTAACAGCCGGGGAGCCAGCCTGATGGACTGGATCAGCGCATCGGTCAGACGGGTGTCCGCAGGCTGATTGCGTCCCACGGACGCGGTTAACACACCGGATACGCCTTGACCTGCCGTATTGGTGGAAACATCGACCGCGGCACCGGCAACATCCGGGGCGTTGGCTGTAGTGACCACAATGGGGACGCTGGCTGCTACGGTGGTGGCACTGCCGTCTCCTCCACCTCCTCCGCCTCCACAGGCGTACAGTAATGACACAGTGCCGGCCATGACAAGACGACCGAATAGTCCGCTACGTCCATGCATAGGTTTCCCCCTTTGCAATTTGTGTGAAGCCCGGTTTCCTGCCCAGTGTGTTTTTGGCTATCACGGTGTAGCCGGCGACCGGGCACAATCCTGACGCCTTTGGCACACAGTCGCGGTGCGATGCTGTGCGGAAAGTAATGGACAGGATTCAGGCATGTCGCCGGTCTGTCAAAATCATTCCCTGGTTGCTTTCAGTTGCCCGTGAACCCTTGTAGATTCTTTTGGGTCAATAAAACTAGCAAGTCTGTATGATGAGTGTCAACCGGCTATTTCAGGCAGAAGGATGGTTGCAGCGCCGGGTTTCTATCCTCCATCCTGCGTTGCCGGCCATTCATCTTCGTCGTCCCCGCTGGCAGGGGTAACGGCTTTCGGTGTGCGGATAATTACGCTGGCTTCACCCTTGTCAGATACAGGTACCAGCTTGACGAGTACATCATCCGGATAGTGATCCAGCGAAGAGCCCGATATGCCGTCAATTGCGAGGCCGATAACACCGCCAACCAGTATATTGCCTGCCAGCCCGGCGGCACCGGAATCAGCCAGTCTGGTGTCAATAAATATTTTTGCGGGTTTGTAGCCTTCGATTTCAATGGTCGCTGTAAAAGCCTTCTTGCGCTTGTGTTCTATTTTTGCAGGAGTGACGCCGTGATAGCCAAGCGTTGTGGTGATGTTTGCGCCCGATGGTTGAGATTGAATGATGACTTCATCAGTTGTCCCCTTGGTTACCGTGGCACAGGCTGATAGCAGAACCGCGATTAGCGGGATAAACAGTTGTTTCATTCCGGTCGCTCCTTGTGGTCAGATTGAGTGGTGCCGATAAGGATATCGGTCTGTTGCGAAGCGGATGATTGAAGTTCTACAAACATAATCGTGTTCTGAACTTGCCTCTGCTTCATCAGTTTCCCACCCGTCTGGTCTGTCCGGGTTTATTTTTTGTTGCAGTACCCGAATAAGCATCAAGAGGTTATGGCGGACACCGTTTTTACTGCTGCGTGCGCGATTTTACCGCCCGTACTTTCTGATTTCTTCGCAGCGTTTCGTCCTGTATGTCCGGTGAATACCATCACTGTTCAAAAAGTCAAATTAAACCACATTGAATATCGCCACCCTTTATGGCCTTGTCAATGCGCTGGAATTTATCCCGCAGGTGTGATCGCAGCGCGTACATTTCAACGTGGGTCACGCACTCACCGGATGAGGGTCTTATATCCACGCTGATCCCAAAGCCCGATCTGGATTTCACTGAGTATCGATCGTAATCTTTGTCGCTCTCGTCAACGACCTGGAAAACATCACTTTCGCCATAGCATCTAAGAAGGAAATACTGGGCGCGTTTCGCCACCTCCCGTTCATCCATGTCATAGCAATACGTTTGTTTGACATCCGTAGTTGCCATCAACTCGTCCGATGTTTTCGGCATGGCGGCGCAGGCGCTCAGTAGAAAAACAATCAATACTATAAAATACCTGTTCATATATCGCTCCGGAAAATAACGTGAATCGATCAGGGATGTTCAGATAAACTCATCGTGGTGTTTCATTTGCTGGTGTTAGTGATTTCTCATTCAAAAGACCGATTGCCAATGGTTCGAGATCAATGTCGACAACAGAGCGTTCTATAGTGCTGCTCCCGGCCTGTAGCACCAGCTCGTCATCCGTATAAAGCGGCTGCGATTCAGAATCCGGCCTTTCGGGCCTCCATCGCGCCACCAGAATATCACTGTATGTGGCGCCAAAACTTTCAGTATTGAGCGCAAGACATACCTTTCCGCTACGCAAAGACGATGCCGCCCTGATTTCCTCATCCCGGTGGCCGCCGATATAGGTTGCATAGTCCGCCTGACCGTTACTGTTGAGAACAAGGGCAAAGCCATATTCTCCACGATAGTAACGATCGCCTTTGTAAGGTTGCGCTCTTTTTTCTCCGGCGCGCCCGACAATCAGGTATTTACCGTCACGCAGAAGTGTGGCGGACATGGGAATGGAAGATCCGTCGCGGATGTTTTGGTAGTGCCTGGACCAGATCACATTGCCCTCGTGCGTGAGGTTGATTGCAAATGCGTGTTGTTTTCCTGAATAAAGCAGCCCTGTTAAGATCAAATTTTCGTTGTCTTTTACA
>DRQL01000088.1 GCA_011371465.1 Gammaproteobacteria bacterium
CCACAACAAGATCACCATGGATCTCGCGCATCAGCTGACCGGCGTCACCATGCACGAACCCGGTGTTTCCCGCCTGGTGGCGGTGGACATCGACGAAGCGGTACAACTCGCGGCGGTGTGAGCATGGACGACCTGCGCCTGATCCTGTTGCTGTTCGGCGCCGGAGTTATACTCGCCGTGTATGCCTGGACCCGTTACCAGCACCGTTCCCGCACGCCTGCCTCTGTATCGAGCGACTCCACGCGACGGGAACGTGACAGCGACGAGCCCGACGAGGAGGCGATCGAGCAGGAGCTGGCACGCATGGAGCAGGTGATGTCCGGTGATGCCACGGAGCCTGCAGCAGCAGATAGCGAACGTTTGCTGGTCATTTCCGTGGTGGCACCGCAAGGCGGTGCATTTGCCGGTGACGCCCTGTACCGTGGGCTGCAGAACAACAAGTTGCAACTGGACGAGCGGGGTATCTACCAGCGCGTCCGCATTGCAGCCGGCAAACAGGAAGCCATCTTCGGGGTTGCCAACCTGGTCAAGCCCGGCATCTTTCCCGCCGACGACCTGCGCGGATTCTCGACACCGGGGATTACGCTGTTCCTGCAGTTACCCGGCCCGCTGGACCCGGTTGAAGCCTTCGATGACTTTGTGCATACCGCGGAACGCCTGGCGGTGGAACTGGGGGGCGAGTTGCAGGACCAGAAACAGTGTGTGATCACCCACCAGTCGCTGATGCAGATACGCGAAGGCATTGTCGAGGACCGCTTCCTGCGCAGGGCAGCATCATAGCGCCCCCTTCGAAGAAGCTGGATCCGGCGCGGCGGGCGGCGCAGCTCCGCGAACAGATCCAGCTGCACAACTACCGGTACTACGTCCTCGACGACCCGCAGATACCCGACGCCGAGTATGATCGCCTGCTGCGCGAACTGCAGGACATCGAACAGGCCCACCCGGAACTGGTCACGGAAGATTCCCCCACCCGGCGTGTAGGCGCCGAACCGCTGGCTGCCTTCGGTGAAGTGCGTCACGAAGTGCCGATGCTGTCCCTGGACAACGCCTTCGACGACGAGGAACTGGCCGAGTTCGATCGTCGCGTTCGCGATCGCCTGGGGGTGGACAGCGTGGAATATGCCGCCGAGCCGAAGCTGGACGGGCTGGCGGTAAGCCTGTTGTACGAGGATGGCGTGCTGAAGCGTGGCGCCACGCGTGGTGACGGCAGCAAGGGTGAGGATATCACGCAGAATGTGCGCACCATTCATTCGATACCCCTGCGCCTGCTGGGCGATGACTACCCGCGGCGACTGGAAGTGCGGGGCGAGGTGTTTATCTCCCACGAGGGATTCCGCAAGCTCAACGAGCATGCACTGCAGCAGGACCAGAAACCCTTCGCGAATCCTCGTAATGCCGCGGCCGGCAGCCTGCGCCAGCTGGACCCGAAAGTCACGGCACAGCGCCCGCTGGAAATGTATTGCTACGGTACCGGCCTGGTGGAAAAGGGACGGCTTGCGCAACGGCACACTGAAGTACTGCAACAGCTGCGCGACTGGGGCCTGCGCGTCTATCCCGGTATCGAACGGGTAACGGGCCTGCAGGGTTGTATCGCGTACTACCGTGAGCTGGAGGAGCAGCGCAGTCGCCTGCCGTTTGATATCGATGGCGTGGTATTCAAGGTGGATCGCCTCGAGCTGCAGCAACAGCTGGGCTTTGTGGCGCGCGCCCCGCGCTGGGCGATCGCCCGCAAGTTCCCGGCCCAGGAAGAGCTGACACGGGTGCTGGCGATCGATGTGCAGGTGGGACGCACCGGTGCCATCACCCCGGTGGCCAGGCTGGAGCCCGTGTTTGTTGGCGGTGTGACGGTGACCAACGCCACGCTGCACAACGAGGATGAAGTGCGGCGCAAGGATGTGCATATCGGCGACACGGTGATTGTGCGTCGTGCCGGGGACGTGATTCCCGAGGTGGTGGCCGTGCTCCCCGAGCGGCGGCCGGAGGATGCGAAAGCATTTGTGATGCCGGACAAGTGCCCGGTGTGCGGTTCGGATATCGAGCGGCTGGAAGGCGAGGCCGTGGCGCGTTGCACCGGCGGCCTGTTCTGCGAGGCGCAACGCAAGGAGGCGATCAAGCACTTTGCCTCACGGCGCGCCATGGATATTGAAGGCCTGGGCGACAAACTGGTGGAGCAGCTGGTGGACCGTAAAATGGTCAGCGACGTGGCGGGTCTGTACGATCTGTCCGTGGAGACGCTGGCCGGTCTCGATCGCATGGGGCAGAAGTCGGCGCAGAACCTGGTCCGTGCCCTGGAGAAAAGCAAGGACACTACCCTGGACCGTTTCCTCTATGCACTCGGCATCCGCGAAGTCGGTGATGCCACTGCGCGGATCCTGGCCAGTGAATTCGGCACCCTCGAGGCATTGATGCAGGCAACGGCGGAACAGCTGGAAGCCGTGCACGATATTGGACCGATCGTAGCGCAGCACATTGTGCAGTTTTTCCGCCAGCCGCATAACCGGGAAGTGATTGCACGCCTGCGCGCAGCGGGCATCCACTGGCCGGACGTTGAACGGGTCAGTCACCAGCCCCTGCAGGGCAATACCTACGTGCTGACCGGAACCCTGTCCGGCCTGACCCGGGAAGAGGCCAAACAGAAGCTGCAGGCGCTTGGCGCCAGGGTCTCCGGCAGCGTGTCGAAAAAAACCACGGCGGTGATTGCCGGCGAAAAAGCGGGATCGAAACTGGCAAAGGCCGAGGCATTGGGAGTGCCGGTGCTGTCGGAAGATGAACTGATGACCCTGTTGTCGGAGCACTCGTGAGCGGCACGCCGAACCATCGTCTGCTGCGCCTGCTGGGTATCGAGCTCAGCCCCGTCAGCCACACCGAACGGGCCTTGTCTGCCATCGGCGGTTTCCTCGGTATCTATGCCATACTGCAGGTCAGTAATACGTTCGTCGGCCCGCTGGCTGCAACGCTGATCGTGGCCTCCATGGGCGCCAGCGCCGTGCTGTTGTTCGCGGTTCCGCACGGCCCGCTTTCACAACCCTGGCCGGTGGTTGGCGGGCACCTGGTGTCCGCCGCCATCGGTGTCACCTGCGGCAAGCTGGTGCCGGATACCCTGCTGGCGGCGGCGCTGGCCGTGGCACTGGCGATCGGCGTCATGCACTACCTGCGTTGCATCCACCCGCCCGGCGGTGCCAGTGCGCTGGCTGCGGTAGTGGGTGGAGACAGTGTGCACGCGCTCGGTTACCAGTTTGTACTTACGCCGGTATTGCTGAACGTGCTGGTGATCGTGGGCGTTGCGGTCTTGTTCAGTTATCCTTTTGCCTGGCGCCGTTATCCTGCGGGACTGAAAAAGAAGACGCGTCCCGGCCAGCCACCGAGCCTGCAGGAGCGCACCTCGATCTCGCACGAAGACCTGGTGTACGCCTTGAGTGAAGTGGATTCCTTTATCGATGTGTCCGAGCAGGACCTGCTGGCGATTTATGAACTGGCGACCCGGCGTTCCCTGTCACAGCAGCTGGCGCCGGCCGACCTGAAGCTGGGACATTTCTACAGTAACGGTCGTTATGGCAGTGAGTGGTCGGTGCGTCAGATCGTCGACCAGTCGCCCGGCGACGGTGCCAGCGGGGAACTGCTGATTTACAAGGTGCTGGCGGGTGACGGAAGGCGGTCGTCCGGTGTGGCGAGCCGCGAGGAATTCGCACGCTGGGCAAAGCACGAGGTGTACCGTGACGATGAAAACTGGCGCCGGGTTGCGTCACCGGATTGATGCGGGGCAGGGCATATGTCAGGTGAAGTACAGTACTGGCCATTATTGATGGGCTGGACGGTGGTGGTGCTGTTGCTGCTGTACGGCTGGAAACGACAGGCGGCGATTGCCGCTGCCGGCATGGTCATCGTGACCTGGGCGGTGTGGTCCGTCGGAACGGGTGCAACATAGACAGGAAGATCCGCCAGGCTGAACGCTACCTGCAGCAGGCCGACCCGGTGCTGGCCGGGGTCATGCAGCAGCATGGACCCTGCACCCTGATGCGCGATCCGCGCCCGCATTTCCACACCCTGGTGTGGGCCATCATCAACCAGCAACTGTCGGTAAAGGCCGCGCAGACCATCCAGCAACGCCTGCAGCAGCGCCTGGCAACGGACCTTTTCCAGCCGGGGCATTTCTACCGGGTGCAGGAACGCAGCCTGCGCCGCTGCGGACTGAGTGGCGCAAAAATCCGTTATATCCGGGAAATCGCCCGGCGAGTGCGTTGCGGCGAGCTGGACCTGGCGCAGCTGGACCGCCTGGATGATGAACAGGTGTCCGCGCTGTTGATGGACCTGCCGGGGATCGGCCGCTGGACCGCGGATATGCTACTGATGTTCTCTCTTGGACGGCTGGATATTCTGCCGATCGGTGACCTGGCTTTGCGCAAATCCATCCGGCTGCACTACGGGCTTCCGGAGCAGGCCGGGTTCGACCGCTACCTGGAGCTGGCCGAGCAGTGGCGGCCCTACCGGACCATCGCCAGCTGGTATTACTGGGCGGCCGTGGATTAGGGCTTGGGGATGGGACCGGTTTACCGGGTTTCCCATGCCATCGGGTACAGCAGGTCGAGCACCTGGTTGAAGGCGGCGGCACTCCTGTCGACGGCTTCGGTAATGGCATCCTTATCGATTTTGGTCAGCGCCAGGGCTTCCGGTCGGGCCATCGCAACTGCGGCCGTGGCGATGTCCATGGCGTTCAGGTCGGAATCGAGTAACGCACCGTACGGATCATAGAACTGGGATCCCAGCGG
The DNA here is from genome assembly GCA_011371465.1 of Gammaproteobacteria bacterium. Taxonomy (GTDB): domain Bacteria; phylum Pseudomonadota; class Gammaproteobacteria; order DSM-19610; family DSM-19610; genus Thiogranum. The sequence goes on from DRQL01000088.1 coordinate 4,767, forward strand.
GTCCTTGCTTTCCTGGGCGCAGTGCGTGACCTGGTCGGCAATATGCAACAGCGCAGCTTCCAGGTGTGCATCGTGTGCATCCTGCGGGTTGTGGTGATAGCGCACCGACATGCACAGGTTGTCCGGCATGTTCCAGTGTTGCAGTAGGGCCTGTCCGGTCTCGGCGTGGTCGAAACCCACCAGTTCACATTCGATATCACAGATATCCCGGTCGGACTGCAGACGCAGGGATTCGGCCTGGCCGATTTCGTCCGGCAGTTTGGTCAGCATCAGCAGGCGGCCGACATCGTGCAGGAGGCCTGCGGTGAACAGGCGTTCGGCATGCAGCACGTTGCAATGCCTTGCAAAACTGCGTGCCAGCAGGCCGCAGTAGACGCTGTGTTGCCAGAAGGCGGCCATGTCGATCAGGTTGCCGGGAATGCGGGAGAACACTTCCGCCGCAGAGGCCGCCATGGTGAGATTGCGCAGCTCGCGCATGCCGATCATGTTGACCGCACGCGTCACTGTGTCGACTTTTCTCGGCAGCCCGAAGTACGCGCTGTTCACCAGTTTCAGCAGGCGTGTGGTCAGCGCCGTGTCCTTGCCGACCACGTCGCCGATATCCTGGGCGGTGGTGTAGGGCGAGTCAGCCAGTGCCTGAACCTGGATACAGACTTCAGGGAGAGAGACCAGACGTACATTACGGGAAACCAGGTCCTGCGGTGTCACGGGCATTCCTTATTACGGGCAGTGAAATGGATACTGCTGACTGTGGCGGCGTTACAGCTGCTTACTTTAGCTTTTACAGGTCTGCTAATCAGGAATAAAAAAATTACGTAACACGTTGTAAAATAAAACTAACATATGCCTGATTTGTCCTGCCGGCGTATGCTGGCATCTCTGCCATTGAAGCCCCTGAATTCTGGCATACGCCGGAATGACGGAAAAAATTAGCAGGACAGTTGGACCAGGGTCTCGCGGTGGCTTGAGAGCCGGTGAAGCGGACCGGATCGGTACGTCGGGGCATGTTAAAATAGGGCCTTCGGCGATTAGGTCATACGAGGTCAGCGATGGAAGCCACCGGATGTTCTGCATCAGAACCGTTTGCGCTCAGGGTGCTTGGTGACAGGATGGAGCCCGAATTCGAGCATGGTTGTGTGATTGTGATTGACCCGGAAGGTCATGTGAAGAACGGCTGTTTCGTGGTGGCCAGACACAACGACGAATTCTATTTCCGCCAGCTGGTCATGGATGGCGAACGGCTGCTGCTGAAGTGCCTGAACGAAGCCTACGACGAAGTGGTTGAACTGCCGGGCCTGGATGCCATACACGGCGTTATTTCCCAGAAAGCGGGGCGCCGGCGCAAGGACCGGAAACGCTACGACTGACTCAGGCGGGTGAGACGTCTTTTTTGCTCAGCTGTTCCGGACGCAGCCTGGGCGTGAAGTAGTCGATGGCGCTGTCTTCATCCACCGGTTCTCCGGCGGCATTGACCATCTCCTGGTCATAGTCACTCCAGCCACGCATGCCGGTCTTCAGCGAGCGCACATTCCGGTAGCCCATCTGTTGCATGGTGTCAGCGGCCAGCGCGCTGCGTTTCCCGGAGCGGCAGATCACCACGATTTCACGTTCACGTGCCTCTACCAGTTCAGGCCGGGTTTCCTCGTAGTCATAGTCGCAGGCGGTTTCCAGTATCCCGCGCGGGACATTGATGGCGCCGCGGATATGCATGGCGTCGAATTCGTACGGTTCGCGAATGTCCAGCAGCAGCAGGTCCGGGTTCTTCTGTA